>JAPOWL010000367.1 GCA_026707615.1 Acidobacteriota bacterium
CCAGAGCACGACGAGGCCCGGGAAGTGCATCACCCGTATCAGCAGGAGCGTCGGCGACCACTCGAAGTTCGCCACCCAGTGCCCCGGCGTGAACACCTCGGCCACGTCGTACGCCGCCGCGACCCCCGAGTGCATCAGGAACCCGGCGCCGAACACCACCACGCGCCGAACCTCCCCGGCCGGCGCCGTGTGCGCGCGCAGGACGACGACCACGGCCGCGGCGAGGGCCAGCACGTCGAGCGTCGCCACCGACGCATCGAACAGCAGGGAGACCGGCACCGCGTAGCCCGCCTGCGCGAGTTGCACCGTCACCGGGGCGCCGGCCCACATCCCGAAGCCGATCCCCACGGTGACCGGCACCATGCGCCGCGCGAGGTCATCGAGCCGGGCCCGGCGGTGGACCCGCGGGCACTCCCGCGCGAACGCCCACAGGAACGCCGGGGCGAACAGGTACGAAGGCACGTACAGGTAGAGGAAGAGCCGGCTCGACGCGGGCAACGCCTGCGCGAAGGCCGTGAACTGCTCCGGCGGCGCGATCTCCAGGAAGAACGCCGGCAGCATGTGCAGCGGCGGCAGCGTGGCCTTCAGCAGGCAGTAGACCCCGAGCAGCCAGGTGCGCAGGTCCCGGCGCCCGGCGATCAGGAGCAGGACGGCAGCCGCGGCGAGGGCGACCACCTTGGTCGCCTGGTAGGCGGCCAGCTCGCCGTGCACGCGATGGAACTCGCCCCACGCCCAAGGGAGCAGCACCAGCGTCGCGGCCACCTCCACGACGGCGACGGCGACGAGGGCCTGCGCGGCGCGCCGCCAGAAGGCGCCGGCGCGGGCTGCGGAGTCGTCCGCCAGCGACGCCGCTCCCCGGGCCTCCTCGACGGTGAACGCCTGGGCCAGGGCGCGCAGGTTACCGAGCGCGCGGCGTTCCGCCGGCGCGGCCAGCCGCTCGCACCGCTCCCACTCCACCCGCTGGTTCAGCGACAGCGCATCCGCCACGTCCAGGACGACATCGTCGCGTTCTTCGCGCTCATCCGGCATCCGGCCGGCTCCGTTCCCTGCCGATCCGCGCCCGCCGCCTCGCTTTCGTCACCCGAGGGAACCCGGCAGCGAGACAAGACGAACGGACCGGAGAAACCGAACGGTCGGGGCGGACGGGAAGGAGCACGCTCCTCACCCGGCGGCCTCGTCAGGGAGCAGACGCGGAGCGAGGACCCGGACGGCCGCCGGGACCCAGCCCTCCAGGCATGACGGCGCTCAGCCGCTTCAGCGCGCGCCGGAAGGCCATGCGCGCCGCGTCCGGCGTCGACAACCGCTCGACCAGCGCCAGTTGCCGGTAGCTGTAGCCGCATTCGACACGGCCTACGACCAGGCGCCGGTGGCGCGGCGTCAGTCGCTCGAGGCCCTTCAGGTACCGCCCCCAGGTCTGCTTGTCGATGAGCTGCCGGAGTTGCGGCGCCCCGTCGTCGGAGAACCGAGGCGGCTCGCTCGGCTCCGCGACGCGGTTCAGGCGTGACAGCGCATGCCGCTGGTGGTCCCCGATCCGGTTCTCCACCGCGCGCCGCAGGTAGCTCCGCAGCGCCGCCGCGTGCCCCGACCGGAGCGTCGACAGCCGGGCGAGCGTGCCGTGCTGGGCGTCCTGGACCCGGTCGCTCGTGTCCAGGCCGTCGCGAGCCCACGACGGCAGCCGGCCCCGCGCCCACCGCCGGAGCCACGACCCGTAGCGCGCGAACAGCACGCCCAGGGCCGACTCGCTCCCCCGCCGCACCTGGTCGAGGAGACGCTGCTCGGAATCGAAGCCAGGGGACTCGCGTTCGGGGAATCCCCGCGTCCCACCAGCCATGCTCTTCCGATCGTGCGCCGGAAGCGGCTGCGCTGACAACCCCTCCGCGAGCCGCGAGACGCGCTTCGGCAACGGAGTCACCGCGTTCCGACCTCGGCGCTCAGGGGCGGCGGACGGTGATGACGAAGCGCTCCCAGGGGCCAACCGCCGAGCCCTCGGCGCGGAGAGGCCGTCCAGGCTCATCGCGGTAGCGGACACGCAGGTATCGTCCATCCGCACTCCGGAGAGCGATGTCGTCGATCGGTCCGACCAGCCCTTCCCGTTCCTCGACCCGCTCCACGAGGAAGCGCTCCCCCGTTCCCGGGCGCACACCGCGCGAGTCGACCAGTCCCCCTCCGCCGTCGACAGCGCGCAGATAGCTGCCGTCGGTGGCCCGCAGCGAGATCGTGGAGCCGTGCTCCACGCATCCGGGGAGGTCCGTCTCGACGATGAACGTCTCCTGCGCGAGCGGCCGTGCGCGGTTCGCGATCACCCGTCCCCCGCCGCCATGCTCGGCGCGCACGAAGTCGCCCGTCCACGCCTGCAGGTTCAGCCGCCAGCCGTTGCGGAGGCAGTTGGCCCGCAGATTGTTGGTAATCAGCGGAGAAAACTCCGAGAAGACACGAGCGGCATCGGCGGGACCGTCGATCGCGGCGGAGCGGTGAGCCCCGGCGACACCGCCCGGATCCCCGCGATGCTTCCAGCGGGGGCTGGAGAACAGAGGAAGGTGCTGGCAGTAGAAGCCCCCGTCGTTGCACTGGTCCAGCGACGCCATGATGGTGGCCCACGCGTCGCTGCGCGGTGGCCATACCCGACCGGGAGAGCCACGACGGAGCCGGGCCTGATTCACGTACCCGAACACGTACGAAGGGTCGAAGTCCGCGAGACCGTAGGCGTGTTCGGGCGACTCCTGCGAGTGTTCGGAAGCCGTGCGCCCTACCTGGTATCGGTCGTGGAGGAGGCCGAAGTTGTGGCCGGTCTCGTGGGCGAATATCGTGAAGCCGCAAGTCACCCGCGTAGCGGCGAACCCCATACCCGGCACGGTGACCGGCTCCTTGCCGTGTCTCCAGGACCAGCCGGGAGATCCGAGGTAGGCGATGCCGCACAGCGGGCCGTCGCTTCCGTCGACGATTGCATGAACGAGGTCGGCGCGGTGCTCCTCCCGGGCCGGCAGGACCCAGTCGAACTCGCCGTCCGGGTCGGGCCTGGTACCGTCGGAGTTCTTGTCGTCGGCGCTGGCACCCAGCTGTCTGAGGGTGCGGCCGAGGTCCTCGCTGCGGTAGGGGTCGGAGCGGCGGGCCGGAAGGACCGCGACCAGGCGCAGACGCGTCCGTACCTGACTGTCGGCGAGTGCGGCATTGGTGCCCTGCACCCAGTTGTCGGCAAGCGCCCGCGCACGCCCCAGGCTCCCGAGCTGGTCGACGACGGATCGCAGTACGACCACGAGGACATCGGCGTGGTAGGGCGGGTCGACCCACGTCGGACGGTGCGCCCCGCGGATGGGCGGATCGCGGGGCAGTACGACGTCGGGGGTGCGGTGCGTCGGCGGGCGCACGGCGTGCGGAGAGACGACCACCCCGCTCGGCCCGACCTCGCCGGACAGCGTCCAGCCGCCGAGCCGGGTCACGATCTCACCTGCGACGTCGGTGCCATGAACGGTGAGCCTGACCACCTCGGCCGGGGGCTCGCCGGGCAGAGGAACGCCGTCCGCGGGGTAGCCCACCAGGCTGTAGCCGAAGCCGGTAGGGGCGAGCGCATCGAGGACGACCTGGAGAACGGCGCGGGGAGCGACCGGGATCGGCAGGCTGACCGGCGAACCGCCCAGCAACAGGTCTCGGGCGCGGGCCAGGTCGTCGGCCTCCAGACGCAGGAGGTAGGCGTCGTCGGCGAGGCCCGCCGCCGCAGCTCCGGCGGGGTCCGGCGAGAAGAGAGACACCGGCACAGCGATCGGGCGCTGGGCCGGTGCGGCCGGCGCCAACGCAAGTAGCAGCAACGCCACGACGAGACGGCACGGGAGGCGGCGGGGCGACGGGGACGGCAGGGCCGGCGGCATATGGGTTCCTCGGGAGAGCGGTCTCAGAAGCCGATTCGGACGGACAGGCTCGCACCCTGGGGCGCGGCATCGACGTCCACCCAGTCCGGAACCTCGACACGGCTGAAGAACAGGGCGACGACGGCGCCGGCCGCGGCGATGCCGAGACCGGTATGGAGCCGGGAGGCGGGGAGGTGGTCCTCGGTGTCGATCGTGCCCCGCATGGCCGCCAGTACCTCCGGCGACGCCGGGGGATGGTCTCCCTGCGCCGTCGAATCGGTCGTGGACCAGCGGCGGACGGCGTCGGGATCCACGTCCGCGTAGCTCGTGGGACCCAGGAGGCGGTTGCCGACGCGGACGGACCAGAACTCCTCCGACGTGTACTCCCAGGCCAGGGAACAACCGGAGCCCGTCCACGCGGTCACCGGGTTCCGGGCGCCGCCGTACGCAATTTCCAGGCTGGCGAGCGCACCCGGAGCGTGCGAGGGCTGAACGGACACCGTGCCGCGCCCCGGGGCGCCGGGCGACGGAACGTAGCCGTCCAGCGCGCCGCGCAACCGGCAGCGGCGCTCGGAGAACGCGTACCAGACCCCCGCGGCGGCGACCGCGGCACCCAGGGCGAGCCGCGGCGCGGACCGGCGGCTCCGGGCGTCGCCATCGGCGGCAGGCGGCACCCGGCCGTCGGGCGGCGCGGGGCGCTGGCGGGGCAGATCGAGGGAAGCGAGGACCGGCACGTCGTCGAGGCGGAGCTGCTGAGCCGACAGGTGCGCCGGAGCGAGAAGGGCGGTGAGCGGCAACAGGATGGCAAGGCGCAAGATTCTCTCCAGTAGTTGACGGCGAGCATCGATGCCGAACACCGCCGCCGTGCCGGGAGTTCGGCTGCCCGACCGGCGTGCGGTGTCGACGGGAACGACCACAGCGCGGTCGCTGCCGTCCAGGAAACGGTGGGGGGGTCCACGTGACCGGGCTCGTCATCGTGACGCTGGTCGAGTTCTCCCGTGAGCGGGTCCGCCGGCGCTGGTGGACCCGCGTCCTTCACCATGACCGTCAACTCCGGACCTCTCCGGTCTTCCGGGCGCCGTGGCTATTGACGGATGGAAGGCGGAAACCGAACGGTCGGGCCGGGAGAAAAACGCGCGCAGTCACCTGACGCAGGCGGGAGGCCACCCGTCAGATCGGATGCGGGACCGGCGCCGACACGCTGGCGGCCTCCATGATGCGGAAGCGCGAGACGCCGACTCCGACCGCCAGGCACGGCCGGACGCGGACGCCGCCGCCGGCACCGAAGAGGGCGCCCCGCTCGAAGCGGTAGTCGCTGTCGACGCGGGCCTGCTCCTGCGCGGCGGCGCCGGACAGGACTTGCCGGCAGGTGCCGCCCGATTCGGGGCAGACGATGTGCCGGAGAAGCCGCGGGTCCGTGGACTGGGCGATGATCGGCGTGTTCGTCCGGTTGGGCGGCCTTCGGTGGCGGTAAATCGTCGCTATGGGTCACCCACGCGCCGGACGGATTTGCCGGGCCAGCGCCTCATCACGCTCGACGGACCGGCGGACCACCAACCTGCACGGCGACGGCCACGGTCATCGAGACCGTCTCGACGAAAGTCCAGAAAATCGTGGTCCCTACGACCTGCGTGGGTTCTCCAGCGCCAGCAGGCCCGGCGGCGGGCGAACGCGCAGCGGACCAACCTCGTGGGCAGCAGGAGTGGTGGCTGTTGGTCCGCGCGGTGGTGAATCCGCGCCGCGATCGGCGGACGGCGATGGGCCGATCGGCGCACGTTGCTCCGATCCCGACGTGGGAACACGGGGTCCCTTGGAAGAGGGGGACCGCCGATCCGTCCTGCGCCGCGCGCCGAGACCTTGCGCCGACGTTGCTGCGACCACCGGAAGGCCGGGTCCTTCGCAGCGTATCCCGGCACCCGCCGGGAGTCGGACCGCGACGTGCTGGAGCAAGAGTCGGGCCGTCCGGACTCGACCGTCGAGGTCCCATGCTTCGCCCGGCGCCTGCAGCTCGCGTCCGGCGGCGGCAGCCGTCAACGGGCCATCCTGTAGCCGCCCGCCGCCGGGGTCGCCTTCAGCAACGTCCGCCTCGGCCGCGGCGTCCGCACCGTCTTCAGAGGAGACCTGTTCCTCGGGCGCCTGGGCGTCCGCAACGGGTTGGGCGCGGTCGAGAACGGCCTGCACGTAGGCGCGCGTCTCCTTGTACGGCGGGATGCCGTTGTAGCGCCGCACGGCGCCGGGCCCGGCGTTGTAGGCGGCGAGAGCGAGCACGGTCCCGAACTCGTCGGTGAGCCGATGCAGGTAGGCGACGCCGGCGTCGACATTCTGTCGGGGGTCGAAGGCATCCGAGACGCCGAGTTGGCGCTGCGTGCCCGGCATCAACTGCATCAACCCCTGGGCTCCGGCCGGCGATTGCGCGTTCGCGCGGTACCCGGATTCGACGGCGATGACCGCGTGCACCAGGCTGGGGTCGATGCCATGCCGGCGAGCGGCGGCGTCAACGATGTCGGCGAACGGCCGCGTGCCGGCCTCGAGCGGTCGCGCCGGAAGACCGGTGGCGACGGCGACGAGCAGCAGGAGTACGAGGCAACGGCACCAGAAACGCGACATGGGCGAGCGCGCAACATACCACATGCGCGGCGCCGGCCGGTTGCAGAGGACCCCGCGACTCGTCCTCCGGCAAGCTGCCCGAGGGACTCGCTGGCCCTTTCTCTCCCGGCCCGTCCTGCGCTGCGTGCCGTCTCGCGGCGCAGCCGACGACGTCCTTGATCGCTTCCTGGACGAGAGCGAGCGCGGCCACGGGCGGTGAGGCGGCTACCGGTGTCATCGGCCGACTGTAGGCGTTGGGGAACGGGGCTCGGCGGAATCGCGACTCTCGCCCCTGAATCCTCTACGGCAATAGTGTGTACGCGACGCCGGCCTGGGGCACGGCGTAGAGCAGGCCGGTCGAACGAATCGTGATCGCGCCGAGTGCGACACTCCCGCTCCATCGCCCCCGGATGCGGAACCCCACTCCCCCGCCGAAGATCAGTTGCCACGGGGCGCCGCGCGTCGGCTTGCGCCACGTGCCGAGCAGGACCGCCGGGCGCAGCTTCCAGTCGTCACGCGACAGGTCGAACCGCCCGCCGAGCGCGACAGTTCGGCCGATCGGCTCCGGCCAGGTCGTGAACGACCCCCAAGCCCCAAGGCGGCCTATCACCCGCGTCGACGTGCCGATCACCACACCTTGCGCCGTCGCGGGCAGAACGTCGTGCGTGCCAACGGCGCGCGTCGCATGCCGCAGCGCAACGGAAACGGACGTCTGCGCAAACGCCGGCGCCCCGCCGAGGGTCAGGAGTACGATTCCCGCTGCAAGGCGCCGCGTCATTCCTCGCTTCCCAAGCCACACTGCTCGCTGGATCATCTCCTTCGCCACGTGGCCAAGGATACGCGGGCCTACCTGCCGGACGATCTGATGATCCCGTCCAGCTTGCCGAGGCGGTCCTCCAGGCTGACGTCGCCGGGGCCGGCAACGAGCTCGATCCGGAGCCGTCGTCGAACGGCCGCACGGCGACGCAACGCCCTGACGGAACGGCAGGACCATGAAGACGAGGACGTATGCACCGGCGTCTGGCCGGGCACGATCTACAGGCGGCGCTGCACTCCGCCCACTGCGAGGCTGCTGCTTGCCCATCAAGGCCGGCCCGTCGTGGGCGGGGCAGGCCCCTGTCGGGGTCGGACGCCCGTCAGCCCGGTTTCGATCGCGACGTCCGGAGTGGCGACGGCGAGCCTCGCGCCTCGGGAACGCCCAGGGACATCACCACGCGTACGAGCTCTGCCTGCCGGGAGATGCCCAGCTTGGCGCAGATCTGCCGGAAATGCCACCGAACGGTCGTCACGCTGCGCCCCGTCGAGGCCGCGATGTCACGAATGGTCGAGCCCTGGGCCAGCGACACCGCCACCGCGCTCTCCGCCGGCGTAAGGCCCAGGATGGCCGCCACCCGACCGACGTCGATGGCTCCGCGGCGTGCAGGGTCGACCACCAGAGCCAGCGCGCCCATCCGGCTCGAACGCTCCTCCGGCCGTCCCGGGTCCACGGGGCTGACGTGCAGCTCGAGCCGCGTGCGGGTGCGCGGGCGGCTCACCAGCATCGATCCGCTCGCGCCCACCCCGCCGGCGAACGGCAACGCCTGCGCCAACAGCCGCGAGAGCTCCGCGTCCTCGGCCGGAACCACGGCCCGCAGGAAGCCGTCTCCGTCCGACAGGCCATCCTCCCGGCGCAGAAGCTCCAGCGCCGCATCGTTGGCCGCAGCCACCCGCCCGCGCCGGTCCAGCTGAATCACGCCGGTCCTCCGGCTGCCGAGCATCTCGACGGCCGACGCGCCCTGCACCCGCGCATCGACCACCGCCTGCCGGACCCGCGCGAACTGGCGCAGATGCGGCAGGAAGCGCTCGACCGCCCCGACCTGGAATGCCGACCAGCCGGCCCCCTCCACCGGATCCGCCGTCGCCCAGACGATCCGCCAGCCGTCCGGCCCCTCCAGGCGCACGTTGAGGCCGTCGCGAGTGCCGTTGCGCGACATGACCTCGTTGAAGACCGCCGAGGTCTTCCTTTCCCTGTCCGTGAACAGCGCGGAGTTGGGCGTCACCTGGGCGTCCGGCAGTTCACGCAACCGCGGGAGGCGCTCGTCCAGGTGGTGGTAGTCCTCGAAGTACTCCCGCTCCAGATCCGCCCGGCGCTGACCTCGGAAACAGAATCGCCGGAAGAAGACGTCCACGGCGCCCCCCGCCGTCCCTTCGGCCAGGATCAGACTGTTGCCCCGCGAGCCGCACCATTCGTCGACGAGACCGGAAACGACCGGCCACTCCGCATCATCGAGCACGCACGCGTGCAACGATTCCAGGAGGCGCTCGAACAGATCCTGCCGGCCCATGACTTGGCCCCGAATCATAGATGCTCGGAGAGTGCTCCGACACCCTGCAAACGGAGGGGGCGCGCGCCGGCGGAGGCGGCCGGCTTGCGAGGACCGCCGCCGCGTCTGCAGCGAGAGCCGGCGAGACGTGCCGAGCCGTATCAGAAGCGGACGCGGACGTCGGCGCGAGACATGCTCCGGTCCCCGTCCGGAGGCTTGGCTCGATGCTGCTGCGGGCGAGGCCCCAGGTCAGTTTGCGCCAGCCGGATCAAGGGCCGATCAGCGTCCTCGCAACGCGAAAGCCGACGTTGCTGAGCCGATCGCCAGGCGGGTGCGTGTTGCGCGCGTCGGGGTGGAGATCCTTCACGCCGGTGCCCCAGGACCCGCCGCGAAACGCGCCGCGGGCGTCCACCCACTCCCACACGTTGCCGACCATGTCCGCAAGTCCGAGCCGGCTGAAGCCGTAGGACCCCACCGGTGCGGTGAACAGCGAACCGTCCGAACCCGCACAGGACGCGCCGTCGCCGTCCGGATAGGCCCAGCTCCCACCTATCCTCTGGTTCAGGTACGGCATCAGATCCGCATCGGCGCCGTTCGCATCACATTCGCCACCCGACCCGCCGGCCCCCTGCCCCCACTCACCCTCGCCGGGCAGACGATACGTGGCGCCGGTCGTCCGGCTCAACCACGAGGTGTATTGCTGCGCATCGTGCCAGCTCACGCACACGACGGGATGACCATCGCTCTGGGAGAAACCCGGATTGCGCCACGTTGCGGGCTCATCCGGCCGCCAGCCGGCGGAAGTTGCCACGTAGCATCCGCCTCCGGCCCCACCCCCGGCCGCGGACGCGAACGCCCCGTACTCCCCGACCGTCACCTCGTAGCGGCCAAGCGCCAGCCGGCCGCCGGGCATCACGACCATTTCCGGGCAGGCGTCGCACTCCCGGAAGACGGCGCCCTCCGTGCGCGGTACCTCCTGCGGCGCGGCAGCCGGCGTCGTCAGCACCGCGGCAGCACAAACGCCGACAACGGAAGCGAATCCGTGCGACCAGGTCATTCAGCGGGTCCCCATGACGTGCCATTCCAGCGGCGATGGGAGGACAGGGACGACGGGAGGCCCGCAGCCTCCCGTCTCGAGGGCGGGTCGGGGCTACGCTTCGAGCACCGCGTTCATCGAGATGGCGGCGTTCATCAGCTTCGAGATCGGGCACCCGGCCTTGGCGTCGTTCGCCGCCTTGTCGAATCCGGCCGCATCGATGCCCGGGACCTTCGCCGAGACCTCGAGGTGGATCTTCGTGACCGCGAAGCCGCCCTCGACCTGCTCGAGGCTCACCGTGGCGGCAGTGCTGACGTGGTCGGGGGTGTGGCCCGCCTGGGCGAGGCCGTGCGACAGGGCCATCGAGAAGCAGCCTGCGTGGGCCGCCGCGACGAGCTCCTCCGGATTGGTGCCGGCGCTCCCCTCGAAACGCGTGGCGAACGTGTACGCGGCATCGGAGAGCACGCCGCTCGCGGCCGAGATGGTCCCGCTGCC
>JAPOWL010000126.1 GCA_026707615.1 Acidobacteriota bacterium
ACGGCGTGGCTCTGGGCGCGCGAGGAGATGGCCGACGCGGTGGACGTGCTCGTCATCGACGAAGCCGGCCAGATGAGCCTCGCCTACACGCTCGCCGTCTGTCACGCGGCGCGCAGCCTGGTGCTCCTCGGCGACCCCCGGCAACTCGATCAGCCGATCCAGGGCGTGCATCCGCCGGGCGCCGACGTCTCCGCCCTCGGACATCTCCTCGGCGAGTCGCCGACGGTCGATCCCTCCCGCGGGGTCTTCCTCGACCGGACGTGGCGCATGCACCCGGAAGTCTGCGCGTTCACGAGCGAACAGTTCTACGAAGGCCGGCTAGGCACGCGCCGCGAGCTGTCCCGCCAGACGGTGCAGGGACCTGGGCCGCTGGCTGGCCAGGGCCTGCGCTACGTGCCGGTCGTTCATGCTGGCAACTCGAACGCCTCCGCGGAAGAGGCCGCGCAGGTCGCGGTGCTGATCCGCGACCTGCTCGACGCGGGCGCCGCCTGGGTGGACCCGGACGGCGCGCGGCATCCGCTCACGCTCCAGGACCTGCTTGTCGTGGCGCCGTACAACGCACACGTCGCAGCGCTCCAAGCGGCGCTCCCCGACGGCGCGCGGGTCGGGACGGTCGACAAGTTCCAGGGCCAGGAGGCGCCGATCGTCCTCTACTCGATGGCCACCTCGTCGGCGGCAGACGCGCCGCGGGGGATGGAGTTTCTCTACAGCCTCAACCGCCTGAACGTCGCCACCTCCCGTGCCCGTTGCGTCGCCGCCATCGTCGCCAGCCCTGCGCTCCTCACGCCGGACTGCCGCACCCCGGAGCAGATGCGCCTCGCCAACCCCTTTTGCCGCTTCCTGGAGCTCGCGCGACCTTGCGGTCGCGTTGGGAGTCTGCGCGGGCGCAACAAGCTGCATCGCACGTCGGCGGCAAAGACTCCTGGCGTCGACGAGCCCCCCGGCGGCCTGAGCGGCGCTCGCGGTCATCCATCGGCTCCTTCGTGATCCCGGTAAGCTACTGGTTTCAAGGGTATTCTGCCGCCTCGATCAAGTAGAGAAAGTCAGCTTTCCTTACTTGATCGCGGAGCCGCCTCACCTCAGGTGGATGACCGGCCCTCTGCCGCGCGCTCCCACGGCTCGACGCCGCCGGGGACGACGCGAAAGAGCGGGTGCAGCGTGGGTAACCGAGCCTGCCGCAGGCGAGCGGCCAGCCGCGGATCCCGGGCGCACAGCTTGGCCAGCAGGTGGGTTCGCTCGAACGCGATCTGCCCGCGCGTCACCGGCACTCGGCCGGCGTCGCAGCCGCCGATCCGGCCAGGGGCGGCACCGTCGATCCCCTCCGCGTCGCAGCCGGCGATCCGGCCGGCATCGAAAAGGTAGCCGCGCTCGACCGACTCGGCGTGCAGGCCGTGCAGGTAGGCGGCGATCGCCCGGGCCGGCTCCGGGTGCGCGCGGAAGCGGACGAGCTGCGGATGCTCCCGGTAGCCGCGTGTCCGCGCCGCGAGGACCGCCTGCGCCAGCAGCGCCTCGCGCCAGGCGGCGACGAGGCCGCGAGCATCCAGGTACCGCGGATGCAGGCTCCAGAGACGCACGCTCCCGCCCCCGGCGTGACGACCGGAGCCTACTGCGGCCGCTGCGCCTCCCGCACGGCGCGGAACTCGCTGGTTTCGCTCCACGCGGGCCAGTCGTCGCCGTCCGCGAGCCGCGCTCCCATCCGGTAGAGGAACGTGAGGTCCTCGATCGCCCCCGACAGGTCCCAGTCCGGCTTCACCTCGTCGGAGACCGCGTGGTAGTCGTTCGCGGTGTACTCCGTGCGCTTCTCGATCCCGTAGCCTTCCGGCTTGTCGATGTACTCGACGCCGGGGTCGGCGTAGAAGGCGGGGATGCCCGCCCTGGCGAACGAGAAGTGATCGGACCGGTAGTAGAAGCCCTTCTCCGGCTCGGGGTCGGGGGCGAGCGTCCGCCCGAGGCCGGCCGCGACCTCGGCGGCGACGGCATCGAGCCCCGACTGCCCCATTCCGACGATGGTCAGGTCGCGCGTCCGCCCCCACTGGTTGAGGACGTCCATGTTGAGCGCGGCGACCGTCCGGGCCGCGGGGTAGAGCGGATTCTCCCCGTAGTGGCGCGACCCGAGCAGCCCCTGCTCCTCCGCCGTGACGGCCAGGAACAGGATGGACCGCCGCGGCGGCTCGGGCGCCTCCATGAACGCGCGCGCGATCTCGATGAGCCCCGCCGTGCCGGTGGCGTTGTCGGCCGCCCCGTTGAAGATCTGGTCGCCTTCGAGGCTCGGGTCGACGCCCATGTGGTCCCAGTGGGCGACGTACATGACCACCTCGTCCGGCGCGCCGCTGCCCTCGATCTTGGCGACGACGTTCTGCGAGTCGATGCGCCGCAGCTCGTTGCGGACCCGCAGCGAGCCGGTCACGCCGAGCGGGATCGGCTGGAACGCGCGGTCGGCGGCCCGCTGCTTCGCCGTCTCGAAGTCGAGCCCCGCCATCTCGAAGAGCATCTCGGCGGTGGCGCGCTGCACCCAGCCCTCGACCGTGGCGCGGCTCAGGTTGTCGTCGGCCGCCACGAGGTCGAACGATTCGGCGTAGGGCGTGCTCCCGACCACCTCCCACGGGTAGCCGGCCGGTCCCGGCTCGTGGATGACGAACGACCCGGCCGCGCCGAGCTCGGCCGCGATCTCGTGCTTGTAGGTCCAGCGCCCGTAGTAGGTCATCGCCGGGCCGCCGAAGATGTCGTCCAGGGGCGGGTCGTTGACCAGGGAGAGGAGGATCTTGCCGCCGAGGTCCGCCTCCCCGAAGTCGTCCCAGTCGTACTCCGGCGCCCGCGCACCGTAGCCGACGAAGACGAACTCCGCATCGGACACCCACACCTCGTCGACGACGTGCTTCGTGGTCGCCACGTAGTCGGCCGCCGGCTCCAGCGTCCGGCTCTCGCCGCCCGCCGTCACCACCAGCCTGTCGCCCGGCAGCGGCGTGATGCCGACCAGCGGCACCTGCTGCACCCACGTGCCGTCCGGGTTGCCCGGCGTCAGCCCCGCCGCCGAGAACTGCTCGGTGAGGAAGGCGACCGTCTTCGTCTCGCCTTCGGAGCCGGGCGCGCGCCCCTCGAACTCGTCCGAGGCGAGCGTCGCGGTGGCGGCCAGGAGAGTCTCGGCGCTGATGCCGGCCGCAATCTCCGCCGCCGGCGCGCCCCCGGGGCCGCCGGCCCCCTCCTGCGCCGCCCCGCCGCACGCAGCGGTCACGAGAAGGACCGTCGCCGCCGCCGCGGCCGTCGTCATCGGGCGTCGTTCCATCTCATCACCTCGTCGTCCGGATTCTCGACGTCCGGGGCGGTCTCTCGCTGGAAGGGTCACCCGCCGGGAACTGCGCCGCGGAAGGTGCGCTGCAGGATCCTCGCGCCAGCTCGGACCCCGACGCGCCCCCAGGGCCGCTCAGAACTCCAGGCGGAGCCCGGCCCGGAAGACTCTCGGATTCAGAATCGCAACGATCTCATTGTAGCGAGGCCCGGAGATCGTCCGGAAGTTCAGCACGGCCGCGCCGTTCAGCACGTTGAAGGCGTCGAGCAGGAGCGTGAGGCCCACACCGCGCCGGAGGGCGAGGCGCTTCTCCACCCGCAGATCGAAGATGCCGACGCTCGGCGCGCGATCGTCGTACGGGTTGGCCATCACCCGCTCCGTTCCGGCGTTCGGCAGTTGCACGTTGATCTGCCGGCCCACCTGGTAGCCGCTCTGCAGCCGGTAGGCGGCCGTGAACCCGATCTCGTAGGGGAACACGTAGCGGCCGGCCAGCTTGTAGTTCCAGTAGCTCGTCGAGACGCGGCCGAACCGCACCTGGTTGGCCTGCCATTCGTACGTCGTGCCGTCGACGAAGTCGAATCGCGCCGCCGTGCGGACGCTCGTCGAGGACGTCGTCTGGAGCGGCGCCGCGGCCCACGTGTGCAGGAACGAGGTCAGGAACATCCAGCGGTTCGAGAACCAGCGCTGCAGCGCCGCCTCCACGGTGTGGTAGTCGCCGTCCGGCGACGACAGCCCGTGCCGGCCGGGGTTGACGTAACGCCGGTCCTCGGCGACGTCCGGCGGCCGGTCGAAGAGTTGCAGCACCTGGTCGTCGGCCGTCCCCGCCACGTCGTCCGCTCCGCGGTCGGCGTAGGCGAACGGGATCCGATAGGCGAACGCCCGGTTCATGTCGACGATGCCGTAGAGGTTGCGGGTGTTCTTGTACACGTAGGAACCACGGAGGGAGAGGCCGCCGGCAAGCTGCTGCTCGAAGTGCGCGGACAGCTCGTCTCCGTACGCGCTCGAGAGGTCGGGATCCACGGTGACCGTCCCGGCTCCGCCCAGCGTGGCAATCCGCCGTCCGAGCTCCGGCGAGTCCGCGAGTCCGCCGCTGGGCCCCGCATCCAGCACGCGGTTGCCGTTCCGGTCGTGGAAGGCGAAGCGGGCCGCCGCCTGTCCGACCGGGTTCTCGTCGTCCACGATGGTGGCGCTCGGGTTCCAGTAGAAGCGTCCGGCGAACAGCTTCACCACCGAGCGTCCCTCGCCGGTCAGGTCGAACGCGGCTCCGACCCGCGGCCCGACGTTGGCCCAGGTGAGCACGTTGCGCGCCCCTACCTGCCTCGGCGCCCAGATGTCCGAGTGGGTCGGGGAGATGGATTGCTCCGGCCAACCCATGACGTAGCGGTCGAAGCGGGCGCCGACGTTCAGCGTGAGCCGGCGGGAGACGGCCCAGGAATCCTGGACGAAGGCGGAGAGGTGGCGGACGGTGTTCACGCCGGTGTTGGGGGTGTTGTAGACGTCCACCTCGGCCGGCACGCCGTCCACGTCCCGGTAGAACAGGTCGCCGGGTTGCATGCGGAGGAAGCTGAGGCGCTCGCGGTAGGCTTCGAATCCGACCTTCAGCGTGTGCTCGCCCCCGAAGTCGTCCACGAAGAGGGTGGCGCTCCCGGAGACCTGCGGCTTGGTGATCGTCCGGAAGTGATAGTAGTCGTAGGCGTTCGTGTAGTCGCCGGTGCCGAGCTCGAGCCGACCGGCCGCGATGCCCTGGACGCTCGACGAGCGGGTCTGCGTCGGATAGAGAGGGAAGCGGTTGATCCAGTGGCCGACCTGCAGGTTCAGGAACAGGCGGTTGCTGACGGGGTTCCGGTACTCGAGCTTCATCGGCATGTTCACCGACTGCTGGTACCACGCGGCTTCGAGCGGCCGGTCGCTGCCGAGCCCGCGCTCGGCCTGCAGCTTGGTGCGGCGGTTGAAGAAGCCGACGAGCTGGCTCGCCCCGGCGAGCTGATGCGTGACCTTGACGGTCCGGTTCTCGAGCTGGGTGGTGGCGGGGTCCGGATGGCCGATCGTGAGCTCCTCCTGGTGGTTCAGGCGGTAGCCGGCGTAGAACCACGCCCGGCGCGGGCGGATCGGCCCGCCGATCCCGACGTTCACGTCGCTCTGGAGCGTGACCGGGTTGCCCGCCCGGAGTCCCCCCGGCGGCGCCCTGTACGGACCGACCGCTCCACCGCCGACGCGCAGCGCGGCCGGGACGTTGTCCGCCACGGTCGCGTCGTTCAGGAAGTCGACGTAGATGTCGCCGGTGAAGCGGTCGCCGCCGGACTTCACGGTCAGGTTGAAGAAGGCTCCGAGGCCGTGCGTCTCCCCCATGTTCCCGGCGCCGCCGAGCTGGAAGTCCTCCAGGCTGCCGTAGTCGAAGTAGCCGGCGTTCCACGCCGTCCCCTCGGTGACGTTGATGCCTTCGAGCAGCGTGCGGTGCTGATCGCCGAAGCCGAAGGCCTGGAAGCCGGTCTGGGTGCCGGTGTGCGAGCCGCCGACGTCGTAGGCCTCCATCTGGAAACCGGGCGCCTGCGCCATGGCGGCCCAGATGTCCCGTGCGTTCGGGACGTCCTCGAGGAGCTCCTCGGTGAAGTTCACGGCGGTGGTCGTCGTCCGGACGTCCACGAGCGGGGCCGCCGCGGCGATGGTGATCGTCTCCTCCACCCCGCCCAGCTCCAGCGTGGCGTCCACGGTCAGGGTCGTGTTGAGCGTCATCCGGACGTTGCCGCGCACGACGGTCCGGAAGCCCGGGAGCGCGAAGGTGACCGTGTAGTCGCCGGTAGGCAGCGCCGGGAACGCGTAGCCCCCCTGGCTCCCCGTAACCACTACCCGATCCCGGATGAGCGCGGCGCTCGAGGCGGTCACGGTGGCACCGGGAAGCACCGCCCCCGTGGCGTCGGTCACCGCCCCCACGAGGCGGCCCCGCAGCTCTTGCGCGTGAGCGCCGACCGGCGCGAGAAGCACCGCCGCGGCGAGGAGGAGAAGGACCCCGGCCGTGAACGCGCCGCGGCGCTGCCGCCCTGCGGCCGATGCCGCCGTCAGCCTCACGGTCCGGTGAGCCGCCCCGCCGACCGGACGCTGCGCGAAGCCGATCAGCCACCCCCTTGCGTCTTCTCTCCCCCCACCTGCCAGAGGAGGAAGCCGAGCGTGTCGACCAGCTCGTCGATGCGCCGGCTGACGGGCTGCCCGCCCGAGTGGCCCGCCGCGGCATGGTAGCGCAGCAGGACGGGCCGCCCGGAGCCGCTCCGCGCCTGCAGCAGCGCCGTCATCTTGCGGGCGTGGAGCGGGGCGACGCGCGTGTCGCCGTCGCCGGAGACGTAGAGCGTCGCCGGGTAGTCGCCGCCCGGGGTCACGTTGTGGTACGGCGAGTAGGCGCGCAGGAACGCGAACTGCTCCGGGTCGTCGCTCGAGCCGTACTCGGGCACCCAGAACGGGCCGGCGAGGAAGCGGTGATAGCGCAGCATGTCGAGCAGCGGGTTGCGGCTGACCACCGCGCCGAACAGGTCCGGCCGCTGGTTCGAGACGGCCGCCACCAGCAGCCCGCCGTTGCTGACGCCGCGGATGGCGAGGTGCCGCGGGCTCGTGAAGCCGGCGTCGATCAGGTGCTCGGCCGCGGCGATGAAGTCGTCGAAGACGTTCTGCTTGTTGGCGAGCCTCCCGGCCTCGTGCCACGCCTGCCCGAACTCGCCGCCGCCGCGGAGGTTGGCCAGGGCGTAGACGCCCCCCGCCGCGAGCCACGCCGTCGCCAGCGACGAGAAGCGCGCGGGACGAAGATAGCCGAAGCCGCCGTAGCCGGTCAGCAGCGTCGGGTTGCGGCCGTCGAGCGCGACGTCCGAACGGTGCGCGACCCACAGCGGCACCCGCGTGCCGTCCTTCGACCGGTACCAGCGGCGTGCCACCTCGTAGTCGCGGCGCGCGACCGGCAGGTCGGGACGCGCCCAGACCGCGTAGTCGCCGCTCTCGAGGTCGTAGCGATACACCGTGCGCGGCACGTGGAAGGTCTGGAAGGTGACGAACGCCTCGGGACTGCTCCAGCGTCCCCCGCCGACGGCGACCGAGCCCGCCGCGTCGAACGCGATGTCGCGGACGTGCGCGCCCTCCAGGTCGTGCACCGCGGCCCGCGGCTGCCCGTCCTGGAGGTAGGACACGACCAGTCGGCCGCCGCGGCCCCGCGCCGTGCGCAGCACCACGTCGTCCCGTTCGGGGATCGACTCGCGCCAGGAGTCGACCGTCGGACGGTCGGGGTCGGCCAGCATCACTCGCCGATTGGGGGCGCCGCGGCTGGTGACGAACACCAGCCGGTGGCCGGCGAACGCCACCGCCGACTCCGACGCCGGGTCGTCGATGGCGGTCACGAAGGGTCCGTCGCGGCGCAGGTCCTTGACGTGGACGGCGATCGGGCCGTACGAGCCCTCGAAGATCTGCACCGCCATCCAGGCGCCGTCGTCGGACACCACGGTGTCGGGAATGTGGCCGCGATCGTAGGGTCCCTCGAACACCACCGGGTCGTCCGCGACCGGCGTCCCGAACGCGTGGTACATCACCCGGGGGGAGACGTCGCCGTAGCGGTCGTAGTAGAGCCCGCGCGCTCCGGCCGCGAAGTGCACGCGGTGGTACCGCGCCGGGGGCAGCACGTCCGGCAGGTCGGCGCCGGTCTCGACGTCCCGGACCCGGATCGACACCTCGTCGACGCCTCCCGCGCGCACCGCGTATGCCACCAGCGCGCCGTCCTCGGAGACGTCGCGGAGCGCGACGCTCGTCGTGTGGTCGGGGCTCAGGGGGTGGGGATCGACCAGCACCCGGTCGTCGCCGTCGAGGCCTTCGCGCACGCGAATGACCGACAACTCCTCGCCGGCGCGTCTGCGGTGGTAGAAGTAGCGTCCGCCGCGCTCGATCGGGACGCCCGTCGAGCCGCGCTCGAGCACGGCCGCGGCCAGCTCGCGCAACCGGCCCCGGCCGGGCAGGGCGTGGAGCACGGCATCCGTGTAGGCGTTCTGGGCGTCGATCCAGCCGCGGGTCGCCGGCGCGTCCTGGTCCTCCAGCCAGCGGTAGGGGTCTCGGATCTCGACGCCGTGGAGCGTGTCCACGACCTCGCGGACGGTGGTAGGGGGCGGCGCAGGCTTCTGCGACGCCGGCTCGACGACCCCGGGCCCCGCTTGCGCCGCCCGCGCAGAGGGTGGCGGCCCGAAGGCAGGCGCGGGCACCGGTGCGGGGGGCGCGGGCGCAGCGGAAGCGGGCGCAACGGATGCGGGCGCAGCGGAAGCGGGCGCGGCGGATACGGGCACGTGTGCCGCGACTGCCGCCGCTTGCAGCACCGGCCCGAGAACGAGGGCCACCCGCAACGCTTCGCCGAGAGGGGCAGCGCGTCGCCCGGGAGTGGCCGCACGCGTCGCCGAACGGTTCATCGACACTCCTTCGGCTCGGTGTCCAGCCGCGAAGCCGGCACGCGGTGGCTCACTCCGCCTCCCGTCCCACCTGCCAGAGCAGGAAGCTCACCGTGTCGACCATCTCGTCGATCTGCTGGCTGACCGGCTGGCCGCCGGAGTGCCCGGCCTGCGTGTGGTAGCGGAGCAGGACGGGATTGTCCGACCCGTTCCTGGCCTGCATCAGCGCCGCCATCTTGCGGGCGTGGAGCGGCGCCACGCGCGTGTCGCCGTCGCCCGAGAGATACAGGGTGGCCGGGTAGTCGCCGCCGTCGACCACGTTGTGGTACGGCGAGTAGGCGTGGATGTAGGCGAACTGCTCCGGATCCTCGCTCGAGCCGTACTCCGGCACCCAGAAGCTGGCGACGAGGAACTGGTGGTAGCGCACCATGTCGAGCAGCGGATACGTGCAGACGACCGCCCCGAACAGGTCGGGCCGCTGGTTCGAGACCGCGCCGACGAGGAGGCCGCCGTTGCTCCCGCCGCGGATGGCGAGGTGCTCGGGGCTGGTGTAGCCGGCCTCGACCAGGTGCTCGGCCGCGGCGATGAAGTCGTCGAAGACGTTCTGCTTGTTCGCGAGCATCCCCGCCTGGTGCCATTCCTCGCCGAACTCGCTGCCGCCCCGCATGTTCGCCAGCGCGAAGACGCCGCCCGACCGGAGCCAGGTGGTGGCGAGGGCCGAGAAGCGTGGCGTCTGGCTCAGGTTGAAGCCGCCGTAGCCGGTCAGCAGGGTCGGGTTCCTGCCGTCGAGGGCCACGCCCGGCCGGTGCACGACGAACATCGGCACGCGGGTGCCGTCCTGCGACGCGAACCAGCGCTGCGTCACCCGGTAGGCCGGTGCGTCCACCGGCAGGTCGGGCTCGGCCCAGACCGCCTGCTCGCCCGTCGCCAGGTCGTAGCGGTAGATGGTGCGCGGGACGTGGAACGTCTCGAAGGTGAAGAACGCCTCGTCGCTGGTCCAGCGCCCCGCGCCGCCCCCGACCGAGCCGATGGTGTCGAACGCGATGTCGCGCACGTGGGTCCCGTCCAGCTCGTGGATGGCCACGCGCGGCTGGACTTCCGCGAGGTACGACACGGCGAGCCGGCCGCCGAGCGCCGTCGCGCCTTCGATGACCACGTCGTCCCGCTCCGCGATCACCTCCCGCCAGCGGTCGGCCGCCGGATCGGCGGGATCGGCCAGCACGACGCGCTTGTTCGGGGCGTCGAGGTTGGTCACGATGACCATCTCGCTCCCTGCGAACGAGGCCCACGATTCGGAGGCCCCGTCGGCGATGGCGGTGACGAACGGCGTGTCGTGCGCGAGGTCCTTGACGTGGATCTCGGTCGGACCGGACGAGCCCTCGATGACGTGCACGACCATCCAGCGGCCGTCGTCGGAGACGACCGTGACCGGGATCTGGTGCCGCTCGTATCCGGCGCCGAAGAGCTGGACGTCGTCGGCCATCGGCGTCCCGAACGCGTGGTC
>JAPOWL010000376.1 GCA_026707615.1 Acidobacteriota bacterium
CTCAACACCAAGCTCGGTCTCGACACACCGCTCGACGAGCGGGTGCTGCACCCGCAGGACTTCTACGAGGTGATCAAGTACCTGCTGAAGCTCCGGGCCACCCCGGCCAACGTCGACGACATCGACCACCTGGGCAACCGGCGCGTGCGCTCGGTCGGGGAGTTGCTCGAGAACCAGTTCCGGATCGGACTCGTGCGGATGGAGCGGGCCATCAAGGAGAAGATGTCCGTCTACCAGGAAATGGCGACCGCCATGCCGCACGACCTGATCAACGCCAAGCCGGTCATGGCCGCCATCCGGGAGTTCTTCGGATCGTCCCAGTTGTCGCAGTTCATGGACCAGACCAATCCGTTGTCCGAGGTCACCCACAAGCGGCGGCTCTCGGCCCTCGGCCCCGGCGGGTTGTCGCGCGAGCGGGCGGGCTTCGAGGTGCGCGACGTCCACCCCACGCACTACGGACGGATCTGCCCCATCGAGACGCCGGAAGGACCGAACATCGGACTCATCTCGTCCCTGTCGTGCTACGCCCGGATCAACGAGTTCGGCTTCATCGAGTCGCCCTACCGGAAGGTGAAGGACGGGCAGGTCGTCGACTACGTGCGCATAACGAACTCCGGGGGCACGCGGTACAAGGTCGGCCAGGTGGTCGAGGCGAACGACATTACGGCGGACAACGTTGCCGCGAAGGGCCGCAAGAAGCGCGCGGCCGACCACGAGCCGCACTCCTTCTACCTCACCGCCTGGGAAGAGGACAAGTACCTGATCGCGCAGGCCAACGCGCGTCTCGACGATGGCGGCCATCTGGTCGACGAGCGCGTGAGCGCCCGCATGGCGGGGGACTTCCTCCCCGCCTCGCGCGAGGAGATCGAGTTCATCGACGTGTCGCCGAAGCAGCTCGTCTCGGTGGCGGCGTCGCTCATCCCGTTTCTCGAGAACGATGACGCGAACCGGGCCCTGATGGGTTCGAACATGCAGCGTCAGGCCGTCCCGCTGCTGCGCGCGCGGGCGCCCTTCGTCGGCACGGGGATGGAGTACATCACCGCTCGCGACTCGGGTGCGGTGGTGACCGCCCGGCGCGCGGGGACGGTCGACTTCGTCGACTCGCAGCGCATCGTCGTGCGGGTGGAGGGAGAGCAGGCGAGCGAGGTCTCGGGCGAGATCGGAGCGGACATCTACAACCTGACGAAGTTCCGCCGGTCCAACCAGAACACGTGCATCAACCAGAAGCCGATCGTGGCGGTCGGGCAGCGGGTGGACACGGGTCAGGTGCTGGCCGACGGCCCGTGCACCGAGCTCGGCGAGCTGGCGCTGGGGTGCAACGTCCTGGTCGCGTTCATGCCGTGGCGCGGCTACAACTTCGAGGATGCCATTCTCGTCTCCGAGCGCATGGTCAAGGACGACTACTACACGTCGATCCACATCGAGGAGTTCGAGATCGAGTCGCGCGACACGAAGCTCGGGCCGGAGGAGATCACGCGGGACATTCCGAACGTCTCGGAGGGCTTCCTCAAGGATCTCGACGAGAGCGGCATCATCCGCATCGGCGCCTACGTCAAGCCCGCGGACATCCTCGTCGGCAAGGTGACCCCGAAGGGGGAGACTCAGTTGACCCCGGAGGAGAAGCTGCTGCGGGCCATCTTCGGCGAGAAGGCGGGCGACGTGCGCGACGCGTCGCTGCTGTGCCCCCCCGGCATCGAGGGCATCGTCGTCGGCGTCAAGATCTTCTCGCGAAAGGGCATCGAGAAGGACGATCGGGCCAGGGCCATCGAGGCCGAAGAGCTCGAGATGCTGGAGACCAACCTGCAGGACGAGATTCGCATCCTGCACGAGGAGGTCAAGAAGCGGCTGCAGACCATGCTCGACGGGCAGACGCTCGGGGCCGATCTGTTCGACCAGGACGGAGCGGAGCGCCTGCTGGCGAAGGGGGCGGTGCTCTCGGAGGAAGTCGTTCGGGGGCTGCCGTACAGCGACATCGCTCGTATGCGGATTGCCACCGCCGACTCGACGCTCAAGGCGGCTCTCAGCGAGATCGAGGACCGGACGGAGCGCCAAGTGGAGGTGATCCGGCAGCTCTTCGACGAGAAGAAGGAGAAGATCCGCCGCGGCGACGAGCTCCCTCCGGGCGTCATCAAGCTCGTCAAGGTCTACGTGGCGATGAAGCGCAAGCTCTCCGTCGGGGACAAGATGGCCGGTCGCCACGGCAACAAGGGCGTCATTGCCCGCATTCTGCCGGAGGAGGACATGCCGCACCTTCCCGACGGAACGCCGGTCGAGATTGTCCTCAACCCTCTCGGCGTGCCGTCGCGGATGAACGTCGGGCAGATCCTGGAGACGCACCTCGGCTGGGCCGCCCACCAGCTCGGCCTCTACTTCGCGTCGCCGGTCTTCGACGGGGCGCAGGAGCCGGAGATCAAGAACTGGCTGACGCAGGCGAAGCTGCCCGCGGGCGGGAAGTCGATCCTGTACGACGGGATGACCGGGGAGCCCTTCGAGCAGGAGGTGACCGTCGGCTACATCTACATGCTCAAGCTGTCGCACCTCGTCGACGACAAGATTCACGCGCGGTCCATCGGACCGTACTCCCTGATCACCCAACAACCGCTCGGCGGCAAGGCGCAGTTCGGCGGTCAGCGGTTCGGAGAGATGGAGGTGTGGGCGCTCGAGGCGTACGGCGCGGCGCACATTCTTCAGGAGCTCCTGACCGCCAAGTCGGACGACGTGACCGGGCGGGCGAAGATCTACGAGGCCATCGTCAAGGGCGATGCATCCTTCGCTCCGGGCCTGCCCGAGTCGTTCAACGTGCTGATTCGAGAGCTGCAGGCGCTGTGCCTCGATGTCGATCTCGTGAAGACGAAGCGCCCCGTCGACGCCCCGGCCCCGGAACCGCTCGCGGAGGAGTCGGAGTCGGAGGCGGTGGCGGAGGCGGAAGCGGTGCTGTCCCCTGCCGACGTGGAAGCTGAACCCGTGACCGAGGGGCTGGAGCAGGCATGATGGTTAGTGACTTTGCCACGGACGTCCGCGGAGGGCACTCCCTGAGACCGGCCTTCGCGGATCGGGGTTCGTTGACCGTCGACTTCGACGCCATCCGGATCAGTCTGGCTTCGCCCGAGAAGATCATGTCGTGGTCGCACGGCGAGGTCACGAAGCCGGAGACCATCAACTACCGCACGTTCAAGCCGGAGCGCGACGGCCTGTTCTGCGCCAAGATCTTCGGTCCGGTGACGGACTGGGAGTGCCTCTGCGGCAAGTACAAGCGGATGAAGCACCGGGGCGTCATCTGCGACAAGTGCGGGGTCGAGGTCACGCAGGCGAAGGTGCGCCGGGAACGGCTGGGGCATATCGAGCTCGCGACCCCGGTCAGCCATGTCTGGTTCTTCAAGGGGCTGCCCAGCCGCATCGGCCACCTCCTCGACATCTCGCTCCGGGACCTCGAGCGGATCCTGTACTTCGAGGCGTACGTGGTGATCGAGCCCGACGGCGAGATCGAGGCCAACGAGCTCCTCACCGAGGAGCAGTACCGCAAGGCGCGCGAGGAATGCGGCCCGAAGTTCCGCGCGCAGATGGGCGCCGAGGCGATCAAGGAGCTGCTCAAGCGGGTCGACATCGAGGATCTGGCCACCGAGCTCCGCGCCAAGATGCGGGGCGAGACCTCGGTCCAGAAGAAGCTGAAGTACGCCAAGCGGCTGAAGGTGGTCGACTCGTTCCGCAAGTCGACGAACAAGCCCGAGTGGATGATCCTCGACGTCGTGCCGGTCATCCCGCCCGAGTTGCGGCCCCTGGTCCCGCTCGACGGAGGACGGTTCGCGACATCCGATCTCAACGATCTCTACCGGCGCGTCATCAACCGCAACAATCGGCTGAAGAAGCTGATGGAGCTCAAGGCGCCCGACGTCATCATCCGCAACGAGAAGCGGATGCTGCAGGAGGCCGTCGACGCGCTCTTCGACAACGGGCGCCGGGGACGCGTGCTGCGCGGCGCCAACAATCGTCCGCTCAAGTCTCTCTCGGACACGCTCAAGGGGAAGCAGGGGCGCTTCCGCCAGAACCTGCTCGGCAAGCGGGTCGACTACTCGGGGCGGTCGGTGATCGTGGTCGGCCCCGAGCTCAAGCTGCATCAGTGCGGGCTGCCGAAGAAGATGGCGCTGGAGCTCTTCAAGCCGTTCATCTACAACAAGCTCGAAGAGCGTGGCATGGTGACGACCATCAAGCAGGCGAAGGAGATGGTCGAGCAGTACGAGCCGGAGGTCTGGGACATCCTCGAAGAGGTGATCCGCGAGCATCCCGTCCTGCTCAACCGGGCGCCCACGCTGCACCGGCTCGGCATTCAGGCCTTCGAGCCCGTCCTCGTCGAGGGCAAGGCGATTCGGATTCACCCGCTCGTCTGCACGGCGTTCAACGCCGATTTCGACGGGGATCAGATGGCGGTGCACGTGCCGCTTTCGCCGGAGGCGCAGATCGAGGCGTCGGTGCTGATGATGTCGTCGAACAACATCATGTCGCCGTCGAACGGCACGCCGATCGCCGTCCCCTCGCAGGACATCGTGCTCGGCTGCTACTACCTGACGAAGGAGAAGGCGCGGGCGCGCGGCGTAGGTCGGATCTACGGCATCGAGGAGGACGAGAACGGCCGCCCGAGGGCGCTCAGGAAGGACGACGCCCGTGTCGTGTTCCGCAACGAGGAGGACGTGCTGCTGGCCCTCCGGTCCGGCGACGTGGAGACGCTCACTCCGGTTCGGCTGCGCTATACCGGCGACTTCATGGACCTCACGGCCGAGCGTGACGACCAGGACGTGCTTCACGCCAAGGTCGAGGCGGTCGAAGGTCGGATTGTCGAGACGACGGTGGGCCGCGTGGTGTTCAACTCCGCCCTGCCCGAGCAGATCCCGTTCGTCAACGGCCTGCTCAAGAAGAAGGGCCTGCAGCAGCTGGTGCAGTACAGCTACCTGCGGCACGGAATCGAGCTGACGGTCAGGATGCTCGACAGCCTGAAGGATCTCGGCTTCCTGTACGCCACCAAGTCGGGGCTCTCGATTGGAATCGACGATCTCGTCATTCCGCAGCGCAAGGTCGGCCTCATCAAGGACGCGAACGAAGAGGTGGACCGGGTGGAGCAGCAGTACCGCGACGGCGCGATCACCAACGGCGAGCGGAAGAACAAGGTGATCGCGATCTGGTCGGACGTGACCGAGAAGATCGCGGACCACATGTTCGGCGAGATGGAGGACCTGAACGACGACGGCCGTTCGTTCAACCCCATCTACATCATGGCCGACTCGGGCGCGCGCGGCAGCAAGCAGCAGATCCGGCAGCTCGCCGGCATGCGGGGCCTGATGGCGAAGCCGTCGGGCGAGATCATCGAGACGCCGATCACGTCGAACTTCCGCGAGGGGCTGACGGTTCTGCAGTACTTCATCTCGACCCACGGCGCGCGGAAGGGGTTGGCCGACACGGCGCTGAAGACCGCGGACTCCGGTTACCTGACGCGCCGCCTGGTCGACGTCGCGCAGGACGTCATCATCTCCGAGGTCGACTGCCGCTCCCTCGACGGCATCGAGGCGCGGGCCATCGTGGAGAGCGGCGAGATCATCGAGCCGCTCCGCGACCGGATCACCGGGCGGGTGGCGCTCGAGGCGGTCAGCGACCCGATCGACAACACCGTCCTGGCCGATGCGAACACCGAGATCGACGAGGAGCTGGCATCGCGGATCCAGGAGGCCGGCGTCGAGAAGGTCAAGATCCGATCCGTGTTGACCTGCGCCTCGCGGAGGGGCGTGTGCGCGCGCTGCTACGGGCGCGATCTGGCCACGGGCAGGCTGGTCGAGCTCGGCCTCGCGGTCGGCGTGATCGCCGCCCAGTCGATCGGGGAGCCCGGCACGCAGTTGACCATGCGGACCTTCCACATCGGCGGGACCGCGTCGCGGGTATCCGAGCAGTCGACGCTGGAAAGCAAGCATGCGGGCACGGTGAGGTTCCAGGGCGTGCAGGTCGTCGAGAAGCAGGACGGCTCGCTGATCGTCATGAACCGCACCGGATCGGTCGTGGTCCAGGACGCGAAGGGACACAACCGCGAGCGCTACGACGTGGTGTACGGGGCGCAGCTCCGGGTCCACGACGGGGAGGAGGTCGAGGCGGGCAAGGTGCTCGTCGAATGGGATCCCTACACGTTCTCCATCCTCACCGAGCAGCCCGGCACCGTGAGGTTCAAGGACATCGAGGAGGGCGTCACCGTTCACGAGGAGGTGGACGAGGTCACCGGGCTGATGCGCCTCATCATCGTCGACTCGCCCGACGAGAAGAAGCAGCCGACGATCGAGATCCGCGGCGAGACGGGCAGGGTCGTTCGCAAGTACCCGATGCCGTCGCATGCCCATCTGATGGTGGCCAACGGGGAAACGGTCGGCGCGAGCGACGTGCTGGCGAAGATTCCCCGCGAGACCACCAAGACCAAGGACATCACCGGCGGATTGCCGCGCGTCGTCGAGCTCTTCGAGGCGCGGAAGCCGCGCGAGACGGCGATCATCAGCGAGATCGACGGCACGGTCGAGCACGGCGGCATCGTCAAGGGCATGCAGAAGATCAGCATCGTGCCCGACGAGGCGGGGGCCGAGAAGCGCGACTACTCCCTGCCGCGCGGCGTCCACGTCAACGTGCAGGACGGCGACCGCGTGCGCGCCGGCGAGCCGCTGATGGACGGTCCCTCCAATCCGCACGACATTCTCAACGTGCTCGGCGAGAAGGCCCTGCAGAGCTACCTCGTGAACGAGATCCAGGAGGTCTACCGGTTGCAGGGCGTCGCCATCAACGACAAGCACATCGAGGTGATGGTGCGCCAGATGATGCGCTGGGTGAAGATCGAGGATGTCGGGGACACGGAGTTCCTCGTCGACGAGCAGGTGGACAAGTTCCGCTTCCTGGCCGAGAACGAGCGCGTCGCGGAGCTCGGGGGCACCCCGGCGACGGGCCGGCCGATGCTGCTGGGCATCACCAAGGCGTCGCTGTCGACGGAATCGTTCATCTCGGCCGCGTCGTTCCAGGAGACGACCCGGGTGCTCACGGAGGCGTCCATCTCGGGCAAGGTCGATCACCTGCGCGGTCTCAAGGAGAATGTCACCATGGGCCGGCTGATTCCGGCCGGCACCGGGTTCGACTACTGCCGTAGCGTGCAGATCGAGCCGGACGAGCCTCCGCCTCCGCCTCCGCCCTCGCTCGACGACCTGGACTACGAGCGCGAGGTCGAGTTCTTCGTCGAGCCGTCGGAGGGGACGGCTCCGCTCGGCACCGTGGGCGGGTACCGGTCGCTGCCGACGGCGTCGGCAGCGGTAACCGACGAGCCCGGAGGGGGAGCCTCGCTGGCGAAGGACGGCGACTGACGCGGCCGGATCGCGTCGATGGAGCCGCGCTCCCGGTTTGCAGCGCGACGAGGGACGTGATAGAGTCCGTGGGTTTCGCGGTGTGCGGGCGAGGTGAGCCTGCACGACGAGCACACTGAGCCAGGGCATCGGCCCAGGCGCCAAGTCGCCGTTGCGGGGACGGTGGCTTCCAGGCCTGGGCCAGCGATCTTCGCGGCCGTGCCGCGCAGGGAGTGTCCGTGCCGACGATCAGCCAACTGGTACGCAAGGGTCGGGTGCAGGCGGTCAACAAGACCAAGAGCCCGGCCCTGCAGAGCTGCCCTCAGAAGCGGGGTGTATGCGTCCGTGTCTTCACGCAGACGCCCAAGAAGCCCAACTCGGCGCTCCGGAAGGTGGCCCGCGTGCGGTTGACGAACAGCATCGAGGTCACGAGCTACATTCCCGGCGAAGGGCACAACCTGCAGGAGCACTCGCTGGTTCTGATTCGCGGCGGGCGCGTCAAGGACCTGCCCGGCGTGCGCTATCACGTGGTGCGCGGCACCCTGGATACGGTAGGTGTCGCGGAGCGGAAGCAGTCGCGTTCGAAGTACGGCGCGAAGCGTCCGAAGGCGTAACGCCGGCGAGGGGAGAAGAGCGATGCCACGGCGACGCGAGGTCCCGAAGCGGGAGGTGCCCGCCGATCCGGTGTACGGCAGCACGCTCGTCACCAAGTTCGTCCGCATGATCATGAAGAGCGGCAAGCGGAGCGTGGCCGAGGGCATCGTGTACGGCAGCCTCGACATCATCAAGGATCGAACGGGCGACGACCCCCTCAAGATCTTCAAGAAGGCGGTCGACAATACCAAGCCGAGCCTCGAGGTGAAGTCGCGACGGGTCGGCGGCTCCAACTACCAGGTGCCGATCGAGGTCAGCCAGAACCGGCGGCTCTCGTTGAGCATTCGCTGGCTCACCACGTTCGCGAGGTCGCGCGGCGACGGCAAGACGATGCGGGAGAAGCTGGCGAACGAGCTGATCGACGCATCGAACCTGCGCGGCGGATCGGTCAAGAAACGGGAAGACACGCACCGCATGGCGGAGGCCAATCGGGCGTTCGCGCATTATCGCTGGTAGATCGCGCGCGCCTCCGGGCCGGAGGCGCGAGCAGGGCGCCCGGCTCGCGGGCGACCAAGGGCCGTCCGGTCCCGCAGCGAGAGTGCGGCGCCGCAGGCGAGGCAGTACGGGTTGACAGTGACCACCTTTGAAGCGGCGGGCGCAGCGCCGAAGCGACGGGAGCGCCCGCGGGCGACACGAGACATGTCCAGAGCGGTTCCGCTCGATCGGACGCGCAACATCGGCATCATGGCGCACATCGATGCCGGCAAGACGACGACGACCGAGCGCATCCTCTTCTACACCGGAATCACGTACAAGCTGGGCGAGGTGCACGACGGCACGGCGGTAATGGACTGGATGGCCCAGGAGCAGGAGCGGGGCATCACGATCACCTCCGCCGCGACCACCTGCTTCTGGCGCGACCACCGGATCAACATCATCGACACGCCCGGCCACGTCGACTTCACCGCGGAGGTGGAGCGGTCGTTGCGGGTGCTCGACGGAGCCGTTGCCGTCTTCGACGCGGTGGCCGGCGTCGAGCCGCAGTCCGAGACGGTCTGGCGTCAGGCGGACAAGTACCGGGTGCCCCGGATCTGCTTCGTCAACAAGATGGATCGCGTGGGCGCCGACTTCGCCGGAGCGCTCGACCAGATTCGCGGGAAGCTGCAGGCGAACCCCGTCGCCCTGCAGTTGCCCATGGGCTCCGAGGACGGATTTGCGGGGGTCATCGATCTCGTCGGCATGAAGGCCGTGCGCTACGAAGAGGCCACGCTGGGGGCCGAGGCGAAGATCGAGGAGATTCCGGACGCCTACCGGGACGAGGCGATGCGGCTGCGCGAGCAGCTCGTCGAGAAGGTCTGCGAGGTCGACGACGAGTTGCTGAGCCGGTATCTTCGCGGCGAGCCCCTGCCCGAGGCGGCGGTCCGCGGCGCGATCCGGCAGCGGCTGATCTCCTCCGTCGGCAACGAGGAGGCGCCGTTCGTACCCGTCCTGTGCGGATCGGCCTTCAAGAACAAGGGCGTCCAACCGCTCCTCGATGCGGTGGTGGACTATCTGCCGGCACCCCTGGACGTGCCCCCGATCGTCGGCGTCAACCCCAAGCGGCGCGACGACGACTCCGGCCGGAACGTGGAGCGCCCGGCCGACGACACGGCTCCCTTCGCCGCCCTGGCGTTCAAGGTGATGACCGATCCCTACGTCGGTCAGTTGACCTTCATCCGGGTCTACTCCGGAGTGATGAAGTCGGGCTCCTCCATAGCCGTGCCGCGGCGCGGCCGCACCGAGCGCATCGGCCGGCTCCTCAAGATGCACGCCAACAAGCGTGAGGAGATCAAGCAGGTCTACGCCGGTGACATCGCGGCCGCGGTCGGGCTCAACAGCGTGGCGACCGGCGACACGATCTGCGATCCGCAGCACCCGGTGGTGCTCGAATCGATGCAGTTTCCGAGTCCCGTCATCAGCCTCGCCATCGAGCCCCGGACCAAGGCGGGCCAGGAGGCGCTGGGCGCGGGCCTCGCGAAGCTGATGGTCGAGGATCCGACGTTTCAGGTGCAGACGGACGATGCGACCGGGCAGGTCGTCATCTCCGGCATGGGCGAGTTGCACCTGGAGGTCCTGGTCGACCGCCTCCGCCGCGAGTTCGGCGTCGAGGCCAGCGTCGGCCGCCCGCAGGTGGCGTACAAGGAGACGCTGACGCGACCTTCCGAAGCCGAAGGTCGCTACGTCAAGCAGACCGGCGGGCGAGGGCAGTA
>JAPOWL010000650.1 GCA_026707615.1 Acidobacteriota bacterium
GCTCCTCGGTCGAATATGCCCAATATGCTCCCTCGTCGCGCCTTGCCACGCGGGCGCCTCGCCGCTCTCGGTGCGACGCGGGTTTCCACCACGGCCTGCTAGGAACGCCTGCTAACGGTGCTACAATGCGGCGGCGCCGGGAATCGGGCGCGCGAGGGGGCAGTCGACGACGTATGGCCAGGTATCAGGACGGACCGTGCTTCACGGTGGGCGTGTTTCAGGACGCGGCATGGGCATCCCGCGGGCTCACCGCGCTGGCTGGCGAGGGCTTTCCGCCGGAAGCGCTTTCGATTCTGGCGAAGCAGGCGCCGGGAATCGACGAGTTGATGGAGAAGACCTTCGGCGTCGGCGTCGCGCAGGCGGCTGTCGACGTGGCGGGACTCGGCACCGCGGTCGCTCATGGTGCGCTTGTGGAGACCCTGCAGGGCGACGATAACGGTCTGGGGGCGAGCGGGGTGGCGGCCACCATGCGCCGGGCCGGATTCCAGGCGCACGACGGGTTCATTTTCGAGACGCTCACGGCCCGCGGCGGCGTTCTGGTCGGCGTAGTGGGGGAACCTCGCGCCGCCGACGCACTGGCCCTGCTGCATGCCTACGGTGGCGGCAACGCGGCCATCGGCGCCTGGGGCGGGCGGGTCTGACGGGCGGCCGTGCTCTTCGCACGCGTGCAGCGGCGGGCGGTGGTTCGACGCGGCCTGGGGTTTCGGCTGCCAAGTTGCTCATTTGCCGCAGGTTGGGCAAAATGAGGTAAGGAGGCATACCCTTGAGCCAGGGTCTCGGGCTCGGTCAGATTCAGTTTCCACCGTCGCACACTCCATACACTCCCCCTGCCCGTCGGCGTCGCCGTTCTTCCGCGGCACGATCGGCCGGCCCGCTCCGGCTGAAACCGGCTCGTACCGCGGTCAGCGGCGACGGTGAGGACGGAGCCTCGGGCGTCCGGACCACCGACGGAACGCTTTCGATCCTGCCGGACGACATCGCCCCGGCGGATGCGCGTTTCCTTCTTCGCGCCAGCCAGAGGCGCATCGGTGGTTCGGTCGCGGCGTCGCTCTCCAGCCACGCGATCGGACTCGGGATCGTCGTCCTCGTGTTGAGCCTGGTGCCGGAGCGGGTGTACGAGATCGTCGACCCGCAGAACTACACCGGCATCGTCTGGATTCCCGAGGAGGGGCCGGGCGGTGGTGGTGGCGGGGGCGGCAACGAGTCGCTGGAAATGCCGGCGCTGGCCCAGCTCGAGGGACCCGACGAAGCCGCATTGAGCGTACCCATCGAGGAGCCCGTGCCGGTCGAGCCGGAGCCGGAGCCCGAACCGGAACCGGAACCGGAGCCTCTTGAGACGCAGGAGCTGTCGATTCCCGCCCTGCCGGTCGCGAGTGCGCCCGAAACAAGGCCTGGCGTACTGGAAGGGCTGCGTGCCGAGTCGGAGTCCGCACAGGGGAGCGGGACCGGTGGGGGCGCCGGGAGCGGCGACGGCGGGGGTGCCGGACCGGGGCAGGGCGATGGGCTCGGTCCGGGCGAAGGTGGCGGCACCGGCGGCGGCGTCTATCGTCCGGGAACCGCGGGCCTGACCATTCCGCGATTGCTGCGCGAAGTGACGCCGCAGTACACGGCCGAGGCGATGCGGGCCCGGATTCAGGGGACCGTCTGGCTGGATGTCGTCGTCCTGCCCAGCGGCGAGGTCGGCGATGTCACCGTCAGCAAGTCTCTGGACACGGTGTTCGGACTCGACGAGCAGGCGATCACGGCGGCGAAGCAATGGCTCTTCGCTCCCGGGATGCGCTTCGGCGAACCGGTAGCGGTCCTCGTCAGCCTCGAGTTGTTCTTCAACCTGCGCTGACCGGGTCTCGGAGCCCCTCGCGTCTTGCCACGCGGGCGGTTTTCTGGCACTCGGGCGGGTCGGTTGATAGACAGATCGAGGCCCGGGTGCGAGGCGTGCGCGCCTGCCGTGCGTCGGATGGTTGTGCGCCGATGGCCGGTAGCTGTGCGCCGATATGGAAATGCCCGGACAGACGCGCGGCCTGCCCGGGCGATCAGACGCTTGGCGGGGGATGCGGGTTTCCTAGTACATCCCGCCCATGCCACCACCGTGCGCGTGCATGCCGCCGCCGGCCGGCTCCTTCTTCTCCTCGGGGATTTCGGAGACCAGCGCCTCGGTCGTCAGCAGCAGCGAGGCGATCGAGCCGGAGTTCTGGAGCGCGGTGCGGACGACCTTCGTCGGGTCGATGACGCCCGCCGACACCAGATTCTCGTACTTCTCGCTCTGCGCGTTGAAGCCTTCCTCGTCGTCGCCCGCCTCGCGGACCTTCTGGACGACGATCGAGCCCTCGAAACCAGCGTTCTGCGAGATCCAGCGCATCGGCTCTTCGAGCGCCCGCCGGATGATGTTGACGCCGATCTGCTTGTCTCCATCGAGATCGACGTCCTCGAGCGCGCCGGAGGCGCGGAGCAGCGCGACGCCGCCGCCCGGCACGATGCCCTCCTCGACCGCCGCCTTCGTGGCGTGCATCGCATCCTCGACGCGCGCCTTCTTCTCCTTCATCTCGGTCTCGGTGGCCGCGCCGACCTTGATGACGGCGACGCCTCCGACCAGCTTCGCGAGACGCTCCTGCAGCTTCTCGCGGTCGTAGTCCGAGGTGGTCTCCTCGATCTGCGCGCGAATCTGCTTCACGCGGCCCTCGATGGCGCCCTGCTCGCCGTCGCCCTCGACGATCGTCGTGTTGTCCTTGTCGATCGTCACCTTCTTGGCCTTGCCGAGGTCCTCGATGCGGATGTTCTCGAGCTTCAGGCCGAGGTCCTCGGTGATTGCCTTGCCGTTGGTCAGGGTGGCGATGTCCTCGAGCATCGCCTTGCGGCGGTCGCCGAAGCCCGGAGCCTTGACCGCCGCGCCCTGCAGCGTGCCGCGCAGCTTGTTGACGACCAGGGTCGCCAGCGCCTCGCCCTCGATGTCCTCCGCGATGATCAGCAGCGGACGGCTCAACCGCGCCACCTGCTCCAGGAGTGGCAGCAGGTCCTTCATGTTGCTGATCTTCTTCTCGTGGATGAGGATGACCGGGTTCTCGAGCACCGTCTCCATGCGCTCCGCGTCGGTCACGAAGTACGGCGAGAGGTAGCCGCGGTCGAACTGCATGCCCTCGACGACCTCGAGCGAGGTCTCCAGCGTCCGCGCCTCCTCGACCGTGATGACGCCGTCCTTGCCGACCTTGTCCATCGCCTCGGCGATGATGGTGCCGATCGTCGAGTCGTTGTTGGCGGAAATGGTGCCGACCTGGGCGATCATGCCGCCGCTGACGGCCTTCGACATCTGCTCGAGCTGCTTGACGACGGAGTCGACGGCGCCCTCGATGCCGCGCTTGATCTCCATCGGGTTGGCACCGGCGACGACGTTCTTGGCGCCCTCGCGGTAGATGGCCTGGGCCAGGACGGTCGCCGTCGTGGTGCCGTCGCCCGCGATGTCCGACGTTTTGCTGGCCACCTCGCGCACCATCTGCGCGCCCATGTTCTCGAGCGGGTCCTTCAGCTCGATCTCCTTGGCCACCGTCACGCCGTCCTTGGTGATGGTGGGAGACCCGAACTTCTTGTCCAGGACCACGTTGCGCCCCTTCGGGCCGAGGGTCACCTTGACGGCGTTCGCCAACTGGTTGACCCCCTCGATGATCTTCTGCCGCGACTGCTCACCGTAAACGATCTGCTTGGCCATGTGTCTCGAACTCCAATTCGTGGAAGCGCCTGCCGTTCCTCGTCAGCCCTCGATGACGCCGAGAATCTCGTCCTCACGCATGATCAGGTACTCGTCGCCGTCGAGCTTGATCTCCTGGCCGGAGTACTTGCCGAAGAGCACCGTGTCGCCCGCCTTGACGTCTAGGGGCGTCACCGTGCCGTCGTCCTTGATCTTGCCCTTGCCGGCGGCGATCACCTTGCCCTGCTGCGGCTTCTCCTTCGCCGTGTCGGGGATGATGATGCCGCCCACCTGCTGCTCGGATTCCTCGATCCGTTCGACGATGATGCGGTCGTGGAGCGGTCGTACCTTGACAGCCATGTAGCTCAGACTCCCTTCAGTGATTTTACGAACGAGTGGCAGGCGAGGGGCGGCGCCCGTCGGGCCTCCCTCGCCACCTTAGCAGTCGGCCGATTAGACTGCTAGTCTAGCCCCCGCGCGAGCCGGCGTCAAGGCGCTCTCTCGCACTCGGCAAGAACATTGCTTGCGCCGCCGGGGGGCTGGCTGCGACGGACCGGGGACGGCGGAAACGGCGCGGCCGGACGCCTCGGTCAGTCGAGCTCCCGGCCGGCCAGCAGGCGATACGCCTCCCGGTACTTCGCGCGGGTGCCGTCGACGACGGCGGCCGGCAGGGTGGGAGCCGGGGGCTGACGGTCCCAGCCCACCGCGTCGAGGTGGTCGCGCACGTACTGCTTGTCGAAGCTCGGCTGGGGGCCGCCCGGCGAGTACCGGTCCGCCGGCCAGAAGCGGGAGGAGTCGGGGGTCAGCGCCTCGTCGATGAGGATGAACGACTCACCGTCGCCGCCGGAATCGTCGTTCGGGTCGTCCTTCGTAACGAGGCCGAACTCGAACTTGGTGTCCGCGACGATGATCCCGCAGGATTCGGCGTGAGCGGCACCGTGCGCGTACAACGCGAGGGTAACGTCGCGCAACCGGGTGACCAGGTCGCGCCCGACGAGGTCCGCCGCTTCGTTCTCGCTGATGTTGACGTCGTGTCCGGTCTCCGCCTTGGTGGCCGGTGTGAAGATTGGCTCGGGCAGGCGATCCGATTCCCGCAATCCCGACGGCAGCTCGATCCCGCACACGCGCCCGGTCTCGCGGTACTCCTTCCAGCCGGAGCCGGAGAGGTAGCCCCGCGCCACGCACTCGATGAGCACGGGCTTCGTCCGCCGGACGAGCATGGAGCGCCCGGCGAGGAGAGCCTGCTGGTCGCCGAGAGCCGCCGGGTACGACGCCGGATCGGTCGACACCATGTGATTCGGCACGATGTGTCCCGTTCGCTCGAACCAGAACGCCGAGAGCTGCGTGAGCACCGCGCCCTTGTCGGGGATTGCGGAGTCGAGCACGACGTCGTAGGCCGATATCCGGTCCGTGGCCACGATCAGCAGGTGATCGTCGACCGCGTAGAGATCGCGCACCTTGCCGCGGTTGAGCAGCGTGGCGCCGCGTAGCGTAGTCTCGAAGATCGGAGGGGGGGACACGGCAGGACCTCGCGTTCGAATCCGAGTGACGCAGGAGCTTACCCGGCGACCGGCGACGACGGCAAGCCGCGGAGTTGTAGTACGTTCCGTGGCCGATGCGCCGTCACCTCCGCACCGCTGCCGTCCTCGTGCTGGCCGTCGGCCTGCTGGCCTTCTTCCTGCGCGGCGCAGACCTCGAGCGCGTTGCGGCGGCGGTGGGCGGCGCCCGCCGGGATCTGCTCGCCGCCGCCCTGGCGGCGACCGGCGCCACGTTCGTCGTCCGCGTTATCCGCTGGTGCGGGCTGCTCCGCCCGCTCGGTAGCGTTCGCTTCCGGACCGCCTTTCGCGCCACGATGATGGGCTTTGCGGCATCGGCGATCCTCCCCGGGCGAGTCGGCGAGCTGCTGCGCCCCTACGTCCTCGCGCGCCGGGAGGGGCTGAGCGCCTCGGCGGCGCTCGCCACGATCGTCGTGGAACGCCTTCTCGACGTCATCGCCGTGCTGGCGTTGCTCGGCGTCGCGGTCCTGATCGGACCGCCGGGCCGGGAGGCCGACGCCGGATTGCTGGCCACGGTGCAGACGGGAGCCGCGGTTGCCGGCGCCGCCGCGCTGGCTGGCCTGGGGGCGGCCCTGCTCGCCGCCGGTCATCCCGACCGCGTGACGCGCGCCGTCGATCGGGCGAGCGCCCTCCTGCCGTGGCGCGCCGTCGGGGCGCTGCGGGGAGTCGCGAGCCGCTTCGTCGACGGCTTCGCCGTGCTCCGTGCACGCCGGGTGCTGCTCGTCGCGTTCGCCTGGTCGCTCGCGCACTGGGCCGCCGTCGCCGCCGTCCTGTGGCTGGTGACGGAGGCCTTCGGCGTGCCGCTGCCGGTGTCGGGCGCGGCGGTGCTGATGGGGTTGACCGTGGTCGGCGTCGCGGTACCCACGCCGGCCGGCATCGGCGGCTATCATGCCGCGTACCAGGTCGGGGCGACGCTGCTGTACGGGGCTCCGCCAGCGGCGGCGGTGGCCGCGGCGCTGGTGCTTCACGCCATGTCCTTCCTGCCGGTCGCCCTGCTGGGAGTCGTCTACATGGTGCAGGAGGGCATTCGCCCGAGCGCCGTCCGTGCCCTCGCCTCGGCCGACCCGGAGCCGGGTCGGGCGGGAACCTCGGCCGCCACGACATCCGCCGCGGAGGGGCGGCGGACATGAAGTGCCCGTTCTGCGGCCACCTCGACGACAAGGTCGTCGATTCGCGGGAGAGCCGGGAGGGGGAGGTCATCCGGCGCCGCAGGGAGTGCACCGCTTGCGGCCGTCGCTTCACCAGCTACGAGCGGATCGACGAAGTTCCCTACATGGTGGTGAAGAAGGACGGGTCGAGGGCGCGCTTCGAGCGCGAGAAGGTCATTGCCGGCCTGCTCAAGGCGTGCGAGAAGCGACCGGTAAGCGTCGCCGATCTCGAAGCGGTCGCCAACCGTGTCGAGTCCGCCCTGCAGGAGCGCCCCGACAAGGAGATCTCCACCGAGCAGGTGGGAACGATCGTCATGCGGGAGCTCCGCGACCTCGACAAGGTGGCTTACGTCCGGTTCGCATCGGTGTATCGGGATTTCCGCGACGTCGGCGAGTTCATGACCGAGCTGAAGGGGCTGCTCGACGCGAAGGAGTCCTAGGAGTCTGCGCCGTAGACGGCGCGGACTCCTGAAGGATTGGGTTGGGCGCCGAGCGGAGGCCGCAGCGCGACCTTGCGGTCGCGGCGACGAACGGGGGGCTAGGTGGCGCTGCCGGCGTCCGTGCTGGTCGTCGACGATGAGGCCGGCCTCCGCTCGGTGCTGGCCAGCGCCCTGCGCGGCGCCGGGTGGCGGGTGGACGCCGTCGTCTCCGGCGAGGACTGTCTCGAGCGGACGGCGCGCCGCAGCTACGACGTGATTCTCCTGGACGTGCGGCTGCCGGGCCTCGACGGGCTGGCGGTCCTCGAGGCGCTCCGGGAGCAGGGCGTCGAGTCGCACGTCATCGTCATGTCGGGGCACGGCAACGTCGAGTCGGCCGTCCGCGCCATCAAGATGGGGGCCTTCGACTTCATCGAGAAGCCGTTCCCGCTCGACAAGGCGGTGCTCGTCACGCGCAACGCCCTCCGCCAGCGGCACCTGGAGCAGGAGAATCGCGAGTTGCGCGCGCACGTCGACCGGCGGTACGCGCTGGTCGGCGAGAGTCCCGCGATCGCCCGCCTCCGGCAGCAGATCGAGGTCGCCGCGCCGACCGACGGCCGGGTGCTGATCGTCGGGGCGAACGGCACCGGCAAGGAGCTCGTCGCCCGCAGCGTGCACGCACGGAGCCGCCGTGCCGCAGGTCCCTTCATCGAGATGAACTGCGCGGCGATTCCCGAGGATCTGATCGAGAGCGAGCTGTTCGGCCACGCACGGGGCGCCTTCACCGGGGCGGTGGGCAGCCGCACCGGCAAGTTCCGGGCCGCGGACGGCGGGACGCTGTTCCTCGACGAAGTCGGCGACATGACCCTCAGAACGCAGGCGAAGATGCTCCGCGTGCTCGAGGAGCAGGTCGTCGAGCCGCTCGGCGGCGACACCGGGACGCGCGTCGACGTGCGCGTGATCGCAGCAACCAACAAGGACCTCGCCGCCGCGATCGAGGAGGGGACTTTTCGGGACGACCTGTTCTTCCGGCTCGATGTCATCCGCATCCGGGTTCCGCCGCTCACCGAGCGCCGTGAGGACATCCCGCTGCTCGCGGCCCACTTCATGCGCACGCTCGCCCGCCGGCACGGGCAACGGGTCAAGACGCTCGACGCCTCGGCCAGGACGCTGCTGCACGCTCACCACTGGCCGGGCAACGTCCGCGAACTGCGCAACGTGATCGAGCGCCTCGCCATCATGGTGCCCGGCGATGTGGTCACCGCTCGCGATCTCGGGTTCCTGGTCGGGGCCGCCGCCAGCCGGCCGGCGGCCCCCGGCGACCTCCGCCCCCTGCACGAGGCGCGGGACCGCTTCGAACGGGACTACATCGTGCAGGCGCTCGCCGCGCACGCCGGGAACGTGTCGCGCACCGCCGAGGCGCTCCGGGTGGAGCGCAGCAACCTCCACCGCAAGATGCGCGCGTTCGGCATCACGTCCCCGCGCCGGGTCCGGGCAACCCCGCCGCGCGGCGAAGCCGGACGTCGAGGATCCGATCCGGCGTGAAGCCGGCGATGCGGAGCCGGTCGACGCCGGACGGGGGAAGGGCGTCGGCCGGGACGAGGCCGACGAGCTCGGTGCCCCCGACCTCCACCCCGAGTGCGCCCGCCTCGCGGACGACCGCGTCGACCAGCGCATCGAGCGACGTCCGGCGGTAGTCGACGAGGTTGGTCGACACCTGGGCGATTCCGCGATGCGGCAGCCGGATGCCCAGCGCCTTGACGCCGGGCAGCCCGCCGTCGCGCTCGCGGATCCGCCCGGCGATGCGGCGGGCCGCGGCGAGGTCGTCGGTGGTCAGATCGATGTTGAACGCGATCAGCGGCGGGCGGGCGCCCACGGCGGACGCGCCGGCCGACGGGTGCGGCGCCGGCGGGCCGCAATCGGGCCGCCAGTCCGGATCGCGCATCCTCGCCGCGAGCCCTTCGAACTGCCCCCGCCGCACCGCCTCGAGCGGCCGGCGCCTATCCTCGACCGCCGCCTCCTCGTACCAGTAGACGGGGATCCCGAAGCGATCGGCCAGCGCCCGGCCCACGCGGTGGGCGAGATCGACGCAATCGCCCATCGGTGTCTCTCCGAGCGGCACGAACGGCACGACGTCGACGGCGCCCATCCGGGGATGCGCGCCCCGGTGCCGCCGGAGGTCCACGTGCCGCACGGCAAGGCCGGCGAGACGCAGCACCGCCGCGGCCAGTCCGTCGGCGCTGCCGGCCAGCGTGAAGACCGACCGGTTGTGCGACGGGTCGGCCGACCAGTCCAGCAGGTGGGCGCCGTGCCCGTCCGCGGCGCCCGCCAGCTCGCGCAGGACCTCGGACTGCCTTCCCTCGCTCACGTTCGGCACGGCCTGAATCAGGCGCGCCGCCGATGGCGGCGACGCGGGCGAGCCGTCCGCGGCGGGTCCGGTTGACGGTCCCGGGAGCATCCCACCATAATGGCATCGCTCCCACGACCGCGACCAAGATGACGGACAAGCTGCGCGACGGCGCCCCGAGGCCCCGCGCGGTGCGCGCGGCGCTGGCGCGTGGGAGCGGCGTGTCGCGTGGCGCGGAGCACCCTCCGAACCCACGCCCCGGCGCGGTGTGGTCCGATCTGCCCCTCTTTCCGGAGCCGCGCGCGCCGGAGCCGATCGTGCGGGGAAGCAGCCCCGACGCAGGCCGACCCCTCGCCGTACGCCGGCGCACGCCGCGCGTGCCGAGGCGCTCGCGCGACGACCGGGTGCCCCCGCGCGCGGACCCGGAGCTCCTGTCGGCGGAAGGCGTCCGGCGCCCGCCCGGCGGGGCTCGGCCGGCGAGCCGCGGCGGGCGTCGCGGACCTGCTGCTCCTGGGGACGATCGATGGACTGATCGTCGCGCTGACCGCGCGCCTGCTCGGCATGCCGATCACCGGCGCCGCCGATCTGCCGTGGCCCCCCCTGGCCGCGTTCCTGCTGTTGTTCGACCTGGCGGCGATCGCCACGCTCACCGCACTCGGAGGTCAGACCCTCGGCAAGATGGCCGCCGGCATACGCGTGGTCGGTCTCGACGGCGGACCGGTTCCGGTGAGCCGCGCCGTCGCGCGGACCGTGCTGTCCGTGCTCTCCGCGCTGCCCGCGGGTCTCGGCTTCGTCGGTTCGCTCGCCCGTTCGCGCCGCGCGGGCCACGACTGGCTCGCCGGAACGCGGGTCGTGCGGGCCGTCCCGTAGCCCGCATGCCGACGCTCGCGCGACTGATCGCCACGGCCGGCTACTGCGGCCGTGCGCCTGTCGCTCCGGGCACCGTCGGTTCGGCGGCCGGCGTGGGACTGCTCCTGCTGGTGCGGTCGAGCGGCTCGCCCGGCCTCGAGGCGCTCGTGCTTGGCGCCCTGGTGGCGGGGGGCATCTGG
>JAPOWL010000385.1 GCA_026707615.1 Acidobacteriota bacterium
GTCCATCGGACCGATCCCACGTCAAGCGTCGGGCAACCGTCAACCTGGGCTGGCACCGGTGGCTGGCAGCGCTGGTGGAGAGGCCGTAAGCCATCGATTCTAGAGAGTGCGCGTGTAGCTCAGCTGGATAGAGCGGCCGCCTCCTAAGCGGCAGGCCCCCGGTTCGAATCCGGGCACGCGCGCCACCCTACCGTTTCGCCGGTTCCCACCTGTCGCCAGATAGCGCGTTCTACCCCCCGAGAACCGCTGCCCCGGCCGCATGGTGGTGGGCCACGCCAACCACTTGGGCGAGCTGCGCGGGCAGGCTCGCATCCGCGCGGATCACGTCCCGGGCGTGCTCGTCACCCTGCCGGGCGGCCCGCGGAGCACGCGCGTGCTCGGCGAATCCGGCGAGCTGGTCGAGGAGTTCCGTCCGCGGCCGACACCCGACAACGGCGGCCGGTTCCATCCCCCCGCCGTATCGCGACTCCACCAGCGGGGCGCCGTAGCTGGCGGCGCCGGGGCGTGTGACCCCGACCGCGGGCGGACAGGCCGGCCGCCCTTGCGCGGGATATACTCGCGGTGAGAAAGCGGGAGGCGGCCCATGGCAGTCAGCAGCGAGACGAACACCGCCATCTGGAACGCGATTCACGACAGCGCGCGTTGGGGACGCTACTACCGTACGTTGGCGGGCCGGTACCGCCGACAAGAGAAGTGGGTCCGCGCGGTTCTCCTGGCGTCCGTCGTCGGCTCCATCACGACTCTGGTTGCCGCGATGCCTGCGCTGGTTCAAGCGCTGGTGGGTGGCTTGGTAGGCGCCGCGGTGATCTTCGACATCGTGAAACAGCCGTCACAGACTGCTGCGGCACTCGCGCTCATCGGCGACGAATGCGACCACGCCCGGATCGCCCTCGACGAGTTGTGGAGGGACCTTGCGACCATCGGGGAGGAGGAGGCACGTCGGCGGTTCGACAGCCTGAACCGGCACTTGGCGCACGTGACGTCCATGGCAACGAACGTGCCGGAGGACCAAGCCGTGAACAAGTCAAGCTCCGTAGCCGCTCTTCAGGAGCTTGACTCGCTACGGGAGAGCCTTGTGCGCGCCCGGGCGGAAGCCCATGGCAATTAGGCAGACGCCAGGCCCGCCGTTACCCCCGGGCGTCCCGCGACCGGTACCCCCGCCGCCACCGCCCCCACCGCCACCCCCGCCCGTGCAGCGGCCGGGCGAGTAGCGCCGTGGTATCGAGCGTGGGACAACCGGAGTCGTCCGCCCTGTAACTATCTGCGCTTGCTAGGCTTATCGGACCTCTTCGAGTCCGGGCACGCGCGCCACCCTACCGTTTCGCCGGTTCCCACGTATCGCCGGAAAAGCGCCAGTTTCGCCCTATGGATTCGGGCGCGTCTTCCATCCTGACGGCTTCTGCTGCCGCGCTCACAGGCGCCGCCCCAGGATCAGCGCGTCGTCGACGGGCTGCACGTAGTAGCGCGGCCGGAGGCCGCGCAGCGTGAAGCCGGCCGACTCGTAGAGGCGCCGCGCCACCTGGTTGGCGCGGCGTACCTCGAGCGTGGCCTCGCGCGCGCCCAGCCGTCGGGCTTCCCCGACCACGTGTCGAATCAGCGCCCGCGCCGCCCCCTGCCGCCGGAGCGCCGGCGCGACCGCGAGCCCGTTGATGTGCAGCTCGCCGCTGACGAGCCACGTCGAGCAGTACCCGGCCACCTCGCCCGTGGAGCGGCGCACGACGAACAGGTGGGCAGTGTCCGGCCGCTCGAGCTCGCGGAAGAACATCGCTCTCGTCCAGCCGCGGCGGAACGACGCTTCGGCGACGGCCACGACTTCGTCGAGATCCCGCATCGCGCGGAGTCGCTCCACCGTCCAGCCCGCGCTCGGCGCGCTCACGAAGGAAGCCGCCCGCCGCCGCGCGGACCGCGAGCGGTCGGCCGCTGCGCAGCGCGGGAGCGCGCGCGTTCCCGCGCGATCTCCGCGTCGGGGCGGCGCACGTATACCGGTTGGATGGCGTGCGGGGTGACCGTCTCTCCGCGGCCGGCGCGCTCCGCCGCGAGACGGGCCAGGGTGGGGGCGAGCGGAGGGAGTCGATCCACGAGGATGGCCCGCGCTCCGAATCGCGCATCCAGCCGGTCGCGGGTCGCACCGATGCCGTCGCCGCCGAAGGCGACGGTACGGCCCTCGATCCGGTCGGCCCAGCCGTCGAGGACGTCGTTCGGCTTCCCGGCCGCCGGCGGCACGAGGACACGCTCCCCGCGCGTCGCGCGGGTGTAGAGGGCGGCGAAGACCTCCCCGCGCTGCCCGTCCATCCAGGCCGCCAGCAGGTCGGTGCCGGCGGTTGCCGCGGACAGCTCGCGGGCGACCGCGTCGAGCGTCGACACCGGCACGACCGGACACCTGTGCACGAGCGCCAGGGCCTGAATGGTCGCCACGCCGACACGGACGCTCGTGAACGACCCCGGACCGGACGAGACGGCGAGCAGGTCGACGTCCGCGAGGTTCGTGCGCTCGGAGTCCAGCAGCCGCAGGAGATCGGCGGGGAGCCGCTCGCCATGGGTCCGGGCCGGGTCGCCTTCGATGGCGGCGAGGACCTTGCCGTCCCGCACGAGTGCTGCGCTGCCGGCGCGCGTGCCCGTATCGAGTGCCAGTACCGTCATTTCCTTGGCGTTCGCCTCCCCGTTCCGCGCCAGTCCCGAAGCCGCCGCGGCTCCGGGGCGATGCTACCATCGGACACGATGGGATCGACCCCCGGGAATGCCCCGGCAGGCCAGGCGGGAGCCACGCCGGCGATGCAGCAGTACCTCGACGCCAAGCGCCAGCATCCCGAGGCCCTGGTCTTCTTCCGCATGGGCGACTTCTACGAGATGTTCCACGAGGACGCGGTCACCGGGGCGCGGGCCCTGGACCTGACGCTGACCTCGCGCGGCCGGGATGCCGGCGGCGACCCCATCCCGATGTGCGGCGTCCCGCATCACGCGGCCGACGCCTACATCGTGCGGCTCGTCCGGCAGGGGTTCCGGGTCGCGGTCTGCGAACAGGTCGAGTCGGCCCGCAAGGCGCGCGGGCTCGTGCGGCGGGAGGTCGTGCGTGTCGTGTCGCCCGGCACCCTCACGGACGCCGGCTACCTCGATGCCCGAGAGCCGGCCTTCCTGATGGCGGTTGCCGCGCCCCCGCCGCGCGGGGACCCGGATGCCTCCTACGGAGTCGCGGTGGCCGAGTTCTCCACGGGAGAGTTCCGCGCCGCCCAGCACGATGGTGCCGGCGGTCTCGCCGCCCTCCGGGACGAGATCGCAGCGACGCGGCCCCGCGAGATCCTGGTCCCCGCCGGGGGCGACCTCGCGGACCGTCTGGCCGGGGTCGCGGCGGGCGTTACGGTGACGGCCGTCGACGAGGGGGCCTACGGGCTGGAGCGGGCGCACCGGGCGCTCCTCGAGCAGCTCGGCACGGCGTCGCTCGAGGGGTTCGGGTTGCGCGTCGACGAGCACGAGGCTGCGATTCGGGCTGCCGGCGCGCTCGTGCGCTACCTGCGCGATACCCAGAAGGGCGAGCTCGCCCACCTCCGGGGCCTCGCGTTCCGCCGCCGGGCCGACCACGTCGTGATCGACCCGGTCACGTTCGCCCGGCTGGAGGTCCTGCAGGGCGCCGCCGGCTCCCGCGCCGGCTCGCTCGCCGAGGAGCTCGATCGCACGTCCACCCCGATGGGCGGGCGCCTCCTGCGCGCCTGGTTGCGGCAGCCGCTCGCCGCGGCAGCGCCGATCGTCGATCGGCACGATGCGGTGGGGGAATGGATCGGCGAGGTCGCCGCGCGGACGAGGCTGCGGAGGGCGCTCGGCGATGTCCATGACCTCGAGCGCCTGCTCGGCCGCGCCGCGCTCGGCACGGCCGGTCCGCGCGACGTGAGCGCGCTCGGCCGTTCGCTCGCCGTCATCCCGCGGGTGAGAGAGCTCGTCTCCCCGCGCCGGGCGCGGTTCGCGGCGGCGCTGCTGGCGGAGCTCGACGATCTCTCGGACGTTCGCGGACGCATCGAGGCGACCCTCGCCGACGAGCCTCCGGCCCTCGTCCGTGACGGCGGCGCCATCCGCAACGGCGTCGACGAGGAGCTCGACGATCTCAGGCGGATCAGCCGCGGCACCCGCTCCGCGATCGCGGCGCTCGAGGCGGAGGAGCGTGCCCGCACCGGCATCGGGTCCCTCAAGGTCCGGTTCAATCGCGTCTTCGGGTACTACATCGAGGTATCGAAGCCCAATCTCCCGCGCGTTCCCGACGAGTACCACCGCAAGCAGACCATCGCCAACGGCGAGCGCTTCATCACCCCGGCGCTCAAGGAGTACGAGCGCAAGGTGCTCGGCGCGGAAGAGCGCATGCTCGAGCGGGAGCAGGAGCTGTTCGAGGCGTTGCGCCAGGAGATCGTCGGCCAGGCCGGGCGCATCCAGGCGGCGGCGCGCGCGCTGGCCGCGATCGACGTGGTCGCCACGCTGGCGGAGGTCGCCGCGGACCGCGGGTACACGAGGCCCGAGGTGCACGAGGGCGCCGAGCTCGTCGTGACGGAAGGACGTCACCCCGTCGTGGAGCGGCGCGCCCCGGACGGCTTCGTCCCGAACGACGTCACGCTCAACGGGACCGACCACCAGGTGGTGGTGCTGACGGGGCCGAACATGGGCGGGAAGTCCACCTACCTGCGTCAGACGGCGCTCGTCGTCCTGATGGCGCACGCGGGCTCGTTCGTCCCCGCCCGCGCGGCCGCGGTCCCGATCGTGGACCGCATCTTCGCGCGGGTCGGCGCGTCGGACGACATCGCGGGCGGACGATCGACCTTCATGATGGAGATGGAGGAAACCGCCCGCATCCTCAACACGTCGACGTCGCGCAGCCTCGTCCTGCTCGACGAGGTCGGGCGCGGCACCGCGACCTTCGACGGCCTGAGCATCGCCTGGGCAGTGGCCGAGCATCTCGCCACCAACCCCCGCGCACGCCCGAAGACGCTCTTCGCCACCCACTACCACGAGCTGACCGACCTGGCCAACGCCCTTCCCGGCGTCGCGAACTACCACGTCGCGGCGCGCGAGTGGCGGGACGGCATCGTCTTCCTGCACAAGGTCGAGCCCGGCCGGTCGGACCGGAGCTACGGCGTTCAGGTGGCGCGCCTGGCCGGCTTGCCCCCCGACACGGTAGCCCGAGCGAAGACGATCCTCGCCGGGCTCGAAAGCGACGAGCTCTCGCGCGGCGGCCGGCCGGCCTTCAACGCACCGCCCAACGAGGCCGGGGTGCAGCTCGGCCTCTTCCAGGCGGCGCCCGCCAACCACGGACGCGTTCTCCGCCGCCTGCGGGAGGTGGACGTCGACCGCCTGACTCCGATCGATGCGCTCGGTCTGCTCGCCGAGCTGAAGCAGGATCTCGAGGACGATGCCGAAGGCCGACCCGCCGGGTTCGAAGACGCGCTTCCTTGACGTGCCGGTCGAGCCGTTCGAGGCGGTCGCCGGAGCCCCCGCCGAGGAGATTCTGCGCCGCATGGAGCGCATCTCGTTCCAGGGACGCAATCTCGCGATCGCCCACCGGGTGTGGCGCAAGATGCTGGCCGACGAGGTGCTGATCTTTCTCGGCGCGGCGGGCGCCCTCAGCGCGGGCGGGTTGCGCCTCGTCCTCGCCCGGCTCATCGAGAGCCGGGCCGTCGATTGCCTCGTCTCGACCGGCGCCAACCTCTACCACGACCTCCACGAGACGCGCGGGCGCCGGCACTTCATCGGCTCCCCGGATGCCGACGACGGCGCGCTGCAGGCCGCGCACGTCGATCGCGTGTACGACACGCTGGTCGACGAGGACGAGTTCATCGAGAACGACAACTGGGTGGCCAGCTTCGTGACGACGCTGGACCGACGTCCCTATACGACGCGCGAGCTCCTCTATCGGCTCGGCGGGCACCTCTGGCGCGAGACGGGCCGCGCCGGCATCCTGACGGCCGCGTACCGCGCCCGCGTGCCGATCTTCTGTCCGGCGATCGCGGACTCGTCCATCGGCATGGGGTTGTCGCAGGCTCGCCAGAGGCATCCCGACCTCGGACACGTCGATGTGATCGGAGACATCATCGAGTCCGCCAACCTCGTCATCCGCCGGCCCCGGACGGCGTCGGTGGTCCTGGGCGGCGGGACGCCGAAGAACTTCATCAACCAGGCCAGCGTCCAGGCCGAGTTCTACCGGCCGGGGAGCGGGGGGCACCGCTACGCGCTGCAGATCGTGACCGACGTACCGCACTTCGGCGGTGCGTCCGGCTCGACCCTCGACGAGGCCCGCAGCTGGGGCAAGCTGGCCGAGGACGCGGATCGGGTGAGCGTGAACGCCGACGTCACGGTGGCGCTCCCGTTGCTGGCGAGCGCGCTCGAAGCTTCGGCGCGCGCCGATCTCGAGGCCCGTCGGGCGCCGGTGTTCGAGCTGGAAGGGCGGGCGCTTGCCGTCGACGGGGGTTCGCTGCCGGTCGATCGCTACGACACGGAGCGCGTCGAGATCTTCTGATCGTCCGCGGCGGCACGCCGGCCGGCCGGCTCCTGCTGCGTGACGCAGTGGATCGCGCCGAGGCCGAGAATCAGGTCGCCCGCGTGGATGCCCACCACCTCGCGGTCGGGGAACAGGGGGGCCAACCGGTCGAGAGCGACCCGGTCCTCGGGATCGTTGAACGTCGGGACGAGGACGACCCGGTTCCCGATGTAGAAGTTGAGGTAGCTCGCCGGGAGCCGCGCGCCGTCGAACCGGATCGGCCGCGGCATCGGCAGCGGGACGACGCGTAGCGGGCGCCCCTCGAGATCGCGCATGGCGCGCAGGCGGGCGAGATTGTCGGCCAGCGGGACGTGGTTGACGTCCCCGACGTCCTCCTCGCAGGCCGCGACCACGACGTCGGGGGCCACGAAGCGGGCCACGTCGTCGACGTGCCCGTGGGTGTCGTCACCGGCGATGCCCTCCCCCAGCCAGAGCACCCGGCGGGCGCCGAGGTGACTCCGCAGGCTCTCCTCCAGCTCCTCGCGCGTCGCGCCGGGGTTTCGCGCCTGGGGCATGCCGAGCAGGCACGCCTCGGTGGTCAGCAGCAGGCCCGCGCCGTTGACCTCGATGCTGCCCCCCTCGAGCACCATGCGGCGGCGGCGCCCGCCGATCCGCACGGTGGGCGCGAAGCGCTGAACGCCCAGGTGGCGGGAGAGGCGCCGGGGCAGGGCGTCGTCCCGGCGACAGGCCGGGTAGCGGGCCCATCCCGTGAAGAGCCAGTCGGTTGCCGCGACCTCGTCCCGGGTGCCCCGTGCCCGGCGGGAGACGAAGATCGGTCCCGAGTCGCGGATCCACGAGCGGTCCGTCGCCGCCACCAGGAGGTCGACCGCGGCGAGGTCCACCCCTCCGCGTGCGAGCCGCCTCTCCGCGCGCCGGGCGACCGCCGCGGTCTGGCACACGAGCCCCACACGCTCGCCGCGGACCAGGTGCCGCACCATCTCGACGAAGCACCACTCGACGGCCGATGTCTTGACGTCCCAGTCGGCTCGGTTGTGCGGCCAGATCAGCCACGTCGCGCGGTGCGGCTCCCATTCGGCGGGCATCCGGAAGCCTCCCGCGGCCGGCGTCGGCGCGCGGCCCGCGGCGAGACGTCGGTGCGTCATCCCGACGACGCGCGAGCCGGAGGCTCGTCGAGGTACCGCCGGGTCAGCGGGGCGTAGGTGTCGATCCGCCGATCGCGCAGGAACGGCCAGTCGCGGCGCAGGGTCTCGATGCGCTCACGGCTGCAGGCCGCCACCAGCACCGCCGGCCCGTCGCCCGTCGCCTCGGCGAGCACGCGCCCCTGCGGATCGCACACGAACGAACGGCCCCAGAAGTCGAGGCTGCCCGCGGCGGAGTCCTCCTTCCCGACGCGGTTCACCGCGGCCAGGTACACGCCGTTGGCGATGGCGTGTCCCTGCTGCACGATGCGCCAGGCATCGGTCTGGGCGAGGCCGACTCCGCCGCGGTCCGCGGGGACCCAGCCGATTGCCGTCGGACAGACGAGCAGCTCGGCACCGCCCAGCGCCGTCAGCCGCGCCGCCTCCGGGTACCACTGGTCCCAGCAGATTAGCACCCCGATCCGGGCGAAGCGGGTTGGGAAGACGCCGTACCCCAAGTCGCCGGGCGTGAAGTAGAACTTCTCGAAGTACTGCGGATCGTCGGGGACGTGGGTCTTCCGATAAACGCCGGCCAGGCTTCCGTCGGCGTCGAGGACCGCAGCCGAATTGTGGTACAGGCCGGGGGCGCGCCGCTCGAAGAGCGGCACGACGAGGGCCACGCCGAGCTCGGAGGCGAGACCTCCGTAGCGGTCGGTGGTCGGTCCCGGAATCCGCTCCGCGAGATCGAAGCAGGCCGCGTCCTCGGTCTGGCAGAAGTACGGCGTCGCGAACAGCTCCTGCAGGCAGACGATCTGCGCGCCGCGGCGGGCGGCCTCCCGGATTCCGGCGGCAGCCGCGGCGTGGTTGGCGCCGACGTCGCCGGAGCACGCCATCTGCACCAGGCCCACCCGGAACTCGCCGGCGGGAGACGCGTGCGCTTCGGACATCGGGGATCCGGGCGCGGTGTCTAGCGGGTCGCGCCCAGCTCCTCGATTGTCCGCCGGGCTTCCGGCGCATACGGAGAGGCCGGGAACTCGTCGACGATGCGGGCGAAGGCCGCCCGCGCGTCCGAGGGCTGCCCGGCCAGGCCGTACGCCCGGCCGAGGCGCATCAGCACGGCGTCCTGCGGCAGATCGGATTCGGCGCCCGACTCGGCTTCGAGAATCGCGATGGCGTCGGCGTACGCCCCGTCCATCAGGTGCGTTTCGGCGAGACCGAGGCGCGCCATCTGGCCGTACACCTGATCGCCGGCGAGATCGGCGACCTGCCGGTACTGCGCGTTCGCCTCCGTGCTGCGCCCGAGCACGCTCAACGCCGAGGCCGCCTGGTAGCGTGCCGCGATGCCCTGCGTCAGGTTGGGGTACGCGTCGGCAGCGGCGAGCAGCCTCGGAACGGCTTCCTCCAGCTTGATGGCAACGGAGGGATAGGAGCCCGGCGGCTGCACGAAGGGCTCGGGGGGCGCGGGCGGCGTGCCTTCGCCCTCCTCGTCCTCCACGGGGGCTGGGGCCTCGGGCGGCGGGACCACCGCCGCGTCCACGACCGTCATGGCCGCGGCGAGAAGCTCGCTGGCGCGGGCGACGCGCCATTGCTGCCAGCCGTACCCGCTGCCGGTCGCGACGAGAGCCGCCGCGGCGATCCAGCCCGCCGCGATGAGCGCGCGTCGATTCCGCCCCAGCGTCGTCCGGACCCGGAGCAGCCACGCGGCGAGTGCGTTGTCCTTCAGGTGATGGCGCTCTTCTCTTCGCATGCCGTCGAAATCCGTTTCCCTTCGGAGTGTAGCAAAAGGCGCGGCCCGCGGCGGGCTGCGCTCGCGGGCGCCTTGGTCCCGTGCCCCGCGTGTGATAGCGTACGCCGTTTCACGGTCCGCTCCCGCGGAGCGGGCCGTGCTTCCGTGAAGTGCGACACCTGACCCGGCGCAGCTTTCTCGCCACGGCCGGCGCAGCGGTTGCGGGTGCCGCGTCGCACGGCCTGCACCCGCTCCAGGCGCAGCGCGAACCGCCCGTCCTGCCGCTGTACGTGGCCGACGTCAGTGGCAACGGCAGGGTCGGCCTCGGCGACCGCGAGATCGTCGAGACCGCGCTCTTCGCGCAACGCGGCTTCGGGCTGGCCCCGCGCCCGAGCTTCGATCCGCGCGCGGACGTGTTCGGCCGCGGCATCGTCGACGCGGACGCGGTGGAGGCGGTGTCGAGCACCGTCGCCCGCTATGCCAGCGGGGTCGAGGTGTCGCTGCCCCGGCCCATCACGGTCACCTGGCATTACGGCTGGTACAAGTCGCTCCGGCGGCCGCCGGGTCTGCAGACGGCGCGGTTCAAGGGGGGCGACTACCTGTCGAACGACCCGGCGGTCGAGACGACGTTCCACGACCTGAAGAACGAGTTCGGGATCACGGTCGACGCCCTGAGCTGGATCCCGGTTCGCGACCCCCACAACGGTGTGTGCCAGGACAACTACCGGCAGGGATTCCTGTCGGCCCCCAACGCCGGGTCGCGCTACGTCTGCCTGCTCTACGAAAGCACCATCGCGCTTCCGGTGGGACCCTATGGTCGGGTCGCCGTGCATCTGCCGGAAG
>JAPOWL010000307.1 GCA_026707615.1 Acidobacteriota bacterium
TCGATCTGATCGAGCGGGCTGTAGCCCCAGCCGTCGAGCGTCCGGCGCCACATCAGCCACTCGTCGTCGCTCGGGTTCTCGAGCTCCGCGTCGGTGACGGGGCGGATGCGGTCGGCCTCCTGCGCCAGGGCGGGCGGCCCGGCCGTCATGGCCAAGGCGGCGACGGCGATGCCGCATGTTGCGAGCGCCGAGCGGAACGGGAACCACGGTCGGTCGGATCGGAGCATGACGCCTCCCTTGCGATTCCGAAGATCCTGGCGCAGGGGACTGCCGGCACGCAACCCGGTCGGAAGCTCGCTCAACGCAGGCAGTCGAGGTCGTCGCCGCACTGGAACCGGTACGCCGTGCACCCCCGCTCGAACCGTTCCGTCGCCGCCCATTCGATGGTCGAAGGGTCGCCCGGGAAGTCGTCGTACCCGACGGCTCGAACCGCGTACGTGCCCGGTGGGCGTTCGGCTGTGATCACGTCGAACCAGGTCGACTGGATGTGCTCGTTGACGTGCCGGCAGTCGGGCGGCGTGCGGCGCGAGAGGTGCAGCGTGCCGACGAACCACTCATCGAGGTAGATGTCGATCTTCTCGGGGCCGCGCTGGTAGTCGCGCCAGAACGAGATCCGCGCCTCCAGCCAGGTCGGCGCGGTTGGCGATTCGCGGCCGCACCCCGCCGTCGGGCCGGCCGCCAGCACCGCGACGGCGAGGAAGGCGACGAGTTGCTTCCGACGGGACTGCGCCACGATCCCTGAATTGAAGCACTATCTGACGCCGTCTTCGATGAGCTCCAGGGTCGTCGTCATGACCATCTCGGTGACCATCTCCTGGCCAACGATCGCCATGGTCATTTCGACACGCGTGGTGCTCTCCCCCCTGGAGCACGCGAGCGCCACGTTTCAGATCTCCGATCGGCTCGGCGCATGCGACCGGTCTCTGCTGTCGAGGACGCGTTTCGCCGCGTACCTCGCCTCGTCCAGGCTGTCGACGATGTGATGCCTGGGGACGCGCCTGAGCACGTCGAGCGATTGCAGGGCACGGGCGACCGGGTCGGAGAGATTCATCACGATGCAGGCCGTCCCGTCCTCGGCGGCGATGCCGATAAGCTGTTCCATGATCAACGCTGCGCTGTCGTCCATGTGAGTGGTGGACGAGAAATCGAAGATCACGACATCGTGCTCCCGGATGTCCGCCCCGACGACGCGCGCCAGCGCGTTGGCGGAGGCGACGGAGAAGCGGCCCCGCAGCGCGACGAGACCGACACGGGCCAGGTAGGGGTCGAGCTCGCCCGCGCCCTTCTCGTCCGGGAGGAACGACTGGTCGAGCAGCGGCGCGGAGACGACGCCGTCCAGCTCCAGGCGCTCGGCATCCCGCGCCTGGGCGATGGCCGCGGCGATGAAGCCGAGCGCCACGGCGGTCACGAGATCCACGAACACGGTGAGGACGAGCGTGAGCAGCATCACCACGGCGTAGCTGCGTCCGATTCGGCGGATCCGGGTCAGAAAGCGCCAGTCGATCGTGTCCCAGCCGACTTTCGCCAGAATGCCCGCGAGGACCGCCTGCGGGACAGGTTCGGCGATCCCGCCCATCCCGAGGGCCAGCGCCAGCAGGACGGCGGCGCGCACGACGCCTGCGAGCGCGGTCCTGCCGCCGGCGCTGATGTTCAGCACGGTGAGCGGGGGGGATCCTGCGCCGGGCAGGCCGCCGATCAGCCCGGCCGCGATGTTGCCGATCCCCTGGCCCACCAGCTCGCGGTTGGGATTGTGGCGCCTGCGGGTCAGCGAGTCGGTCACCAGCAGGGTGAGCAGGCTGTTGACGGAGCCGATGAGGGCGAGTATGAACGCCGGTTGCAGGGCGCTGGCGACGAAGTCGAGGGAGAACGCGGGCGTCTCGAAGCTGGGCGGACCGGACACCGTCGCCCCGAGGACGGGGGCGTCGCCGAACCAGAGCGAGGCGGCCAGGCTGCCGATGATCAGGGCAGCCAGCGGCGCGGGCAGAAACCGGCGGATTCTGCGGGGCCAACCCCAGCTCACCGCCAGCGCCACGGCGGCCACCGCGACAGCATCCGGGTTGACGGCGGCCACCGCGTCGGGCCATGACCGGATCGTGTCGAGCGCTCTTCCCGGCGCGGTCGCGGCACCGAGCATGGGCGCTCCCTGCATGACGACGATGACGATGCCGATGCCGGACATGAACCCCGAGACTACCGAGTACGGCGTGTAGGCGACAAAGCTGCCGAGCCGAAGGACCCCCAGCAGAATCTGGATCGACCCGGCGAGGATGACGATGGTGAACGCTTCGGCTAGGTGGTCGGCATGCCGGGCCACCACGACCGCCATGGCGATGGCCATCGGTGCGGCGGTGCCCGACACCTGCGCGGGCGCCCCGCCGAAGACCGCCGCGAAGAATCCGACCATCACGGCGCCGTACAGGCCGGCGAGCGGGCCCAGCCCCGAGGCGACGCCGAAGCCCAACGCCACCGGCAGAGCCACGGCCGCCGTCGTCACGCCGCCGAACAGGTCTCCGGCCACAGCCGGCACGTTGAAGGAACGGCGCACGCGCAGTGCCACCTCCGGGAGCGCCCGCATGGTGGAGCACGCGGGGCAAGCCGTACGGAATCAGAGGTTGGGAACTCCGCCGAGATACATCACCTGTCCGGTCACCGCATCGCTCTCCGGGCGCAGGAAGAAGTCCAGGACGTTGGTGACGTCGGCGAAGGTTCCCATCCGCTTGACCGCCATCGCGTCGAGGAGGTGATCGACCTTGTCCTTCGACAACCCGCGGATCATGTCGGTCTCGATTGGGGAGGGGCCGATCACGTTCACGGTAATGCCGTACTCCGCCAACTCCCGGGCCATGACCTGCGACAGGCTCTCCACGGAGGCCTTGGACGCGACGTAGGCCGACTGACCGCCCAGACGCATGGGTACGGCCAGCGAGCTGAAGTTCACGATGCGCCCGTACTTCCGCCTCTGCATCAGCTTTGCGGCTTCGCGACTGACCAGGAACGTGCCGACGACGTTGGCGCTCATCATCTTCTCGACGGAAGCCGCCGGCGTCAGCAGAACATGGTTCATCGAGGTCACTGCCGCGTTGTTGATCGCCGCGTCCAGGCGGCCGTAGCGTCGCTTGATCTCGCGAAACAGCGCCTTGACCTGCCGCTCGTTGGCCACGTCGGTCCGCAGGTGGAAGAAGCCCTCGGCCTTCCAGTCCGCGTCCAGACGGCTACAGCCGACCACCTGGTATCCGCGGTCGAGCAGATGCTCGGCCAGGGCCCTGCCGATCCCTTTTCGGGCCCCGGTCACCAGGGCCACCGGGCACGGTCTGGCGTTCATCGGCTGGTCGGCCTGCTCGCTGACGCTTCCTGCACGGCATCGTTCGTCGCGTCGCCGGACAATTCAAGTATGTAGTCCGCCAGCGTGTCGATCGTGCGGAAGGGACTCTGCCGGCGCGAGAAGGCCTCCTCGCTCACCAGTGTCACTTCCACCTCGTGCTCCTCCTCCAGGACCGACTCGACGCCGGTGATGAAGGTGACCAGGCCGATGGAGCTGAGCACGGCGTCGCTGCCCAACAGCGGCGCGCCCGGCCCGGCCCGCCCGGGATCGTCCGAGCCCTCCTCCTTCAGGGCGTCGACCAGCAGCGCGGTCATCATCTCGATCAGATCGTTCTTCTGCATGTTCTCCCACCGTGGCGCCGGCTCCGTCAGGAGATGTCGTCCTCGGCCCCGACCCCACCGAAGCGCAGGGCGGCGCGAATCTTCACCGGATCGCCGTTCTTGTCGAATCCCCGCAGGAAGCCGTTCTCGGTCAGGCGGCCGATGATCTGCACCGGCGTGCCCTGGCCGGCCAGCGCCTTCAGCCTGCCGGCCAGCGCCGTATAGCTCAGCGGCTGGCTCTTCAGGCTCTCGAAGAGCCGGCGATGTTCTTCCGTGAGGGCATAAGCGGTCATGGTGCGCCCATGTTCGTCGGCGATGAACTGCTGGCGCTCGAGCGCGAACGAGGTCGGATGGACCTTGAAGGACGGCACCAGCCGCACCTCGTCCGACACCCAGGTGATCCGGGCCATCCGCCTGAACTCCTTCATCAGCTGGCCGGCCCAGCGCATGCGGCGCAGCGAGAGCTCGGTCTCGTCGAACTGGTCGGTGACCTCGTTCCTGCTGTGCTGCCACAGGTCAGCCAGCGTTGCCGCACGCGCTTCGAGCTCGTCGACGCCCTGCGCGCCGGCCTCCACCTGCTGGCCGGACAGTGCGGTGAACCACTCCTTGCCGGCGAAGCGGTTGTCTTCCGCCCCGGCTATCTTGCGCTTCCGCCAGAACGTCGAATCGAGCGCGGAGTTGGCGGAATAGAAGGCGGCGAGGAATTCATGGTAGCGGTTGTAGGCCTCCCGGTAGGACTTCTCGTACCACTTGCGGATCTCGTCCGCGTCCTGCGGGTTGCGGTACACATGATCGATGCCCGCGGCGGCCAGCATCGCCGAGTAGGTCGCCAGATGCACGCCCTGCGAGAACAGCGGGTCGATGAAGCAGGCCGAGTCGCCGCACAGGAAGGCGCGCCCGAGCGACAGCGACGAGGCGTCGTACGCCCACTCGCGTATCACCCGCACCTCCTCGCAGCGGGTGGCGCTCTCCAGGATCTCCATCGCCAGGGGACACATCTCCAGGCACTCCCGGTAGAACGTCTCGATCCCGACGTCGCGCATGCGGGCACTGGCCGACCTGTCGGTCACCACCCCCACGCTGTAGATGTCGTCCTTCAGGGGAATGATCCAGATCCAGCCTTCCGTGAACGTCACCGAGAAGATGTTGCCTTCCAGGTCGCCCTCGAACCGTTTGCCGCCCTTGTAGTAGGACCACACGGCCATGTTCTGGAAGTACCGGTCGAACCGCCGCATCTTCAGCTTCGTGGCGACGATTCCGCGCGACCCCGAGGCGTCGATGATGAAGTCGCCCTCCAGCGCCCCGCTCGAGGCGCCGTTCTTCCAGCTCACGGCCACGGGACCGCTGTCGCCGTCCGTCCGAATCCCGGTGACTTCGTGCGCTTCGCGGACGTCGGCGCCGCGCTCGCGCGCTGCGTCCAGCAGGATCTGATCGAACTCGGCGCGCGTCACCTGGTAGGCGTGGTCGTAGACCCAGGGCGCGGTCTTCGGCGTCGCGAAGGTGAAAGTCCAGGGGGCCTGCTCCGGGCCCCAGATGAACGTCGCGGCCCGTTTCTTGACGAAGTTCGCGGCCTCGATGCGGTCCATCACCCCGAGCCGGGTCAGGATCGACATGGTCCCGGGCAGCAGAGATTCGCCCAGCCGGTAGCGGGGGAACTTCTCCCGCTCGAGCACGACCACGTCATGTCCCAGTTTCCGGAGACAGAGCGCGGCGACACTGCCGGCCGGTCCGCCGCCGACGACAACGACCGGTTTGCGCGTGTTCTTCGCCATGACGGATGACTCGCTCCTCTATCGCCGGATCTTCTTGAACCGGTAGTTCACCTGCCCCTCGGTGGCCACCTTGACCTTCACCGGAATCATGAAAGGCTGCAGGCGTCCCCTGCAATGCTCGGCGATTCGCTTCCGCATCTGCACGGCGGGCGCGGGCTCCGCCACCTGTACGGTGGCGGTGACCACCTGGCCCATCAGCAGGTGCTGCTCGCCCTTCACCGACACGTCGATGACCCCGTTCATTTCGGCAATTACCTGCTCGACCTCGGCGGGGTATACCTTCTGGCCGCCGACGTTGATGATGTCCGACTGCCGTCCCAGAATCCGATAGTAGTCACCCTCGCGGATCACCGAGTCTCCGGTGTCGAACCATCCGTCCTCGTCGAAGGGGCTGGGCGCATTCAGATACCCCAGCATCGACGACTGCGCGCGGATCTGCAGTCTGCCGTCCGTGACGCGGGTCTCGTAGTCCTCGCCGCCGATCCTGACCCGTAGCGACTCGTCGGACTCCGACTTCGAGCGCAGGATGCCGAGCTCGCTGAGGCCGTAGGTCTGCAGGAAACGCGTCTTCGGAAACGCCGCGTTGGCCATCCTGAGCGTGCGTTCCGGCATGACCTCGGTACCGTAGGTGATCAACTTGAGCGACGAGAGGTCGTACGACTTGTGCGCCCCGGACAGCAGCATGAGGTTCAGGAACGACGGCGAGGTCGGCAGCAGCTCCACCCGGTGCTTTTCGATGACCCCGCAGACGCTGGGGACGCTGCGGTCGGCCGCCGCCACCACACAGCCGAGGTTGGCCAGGGTGTAGAACAGCGTGTTGAATCCGCCGATGTGATCGAACAGGAGGAACGTCAGCGTCCGGTAGCAGTGCCGGGGCTTGCGGAACTTGTTGAGCAGCTCCGGCAGGCTGTGCAGAATCGCCTTCGGCTTGCCGGTGGAACCGGAACTGAACAGCACCAGTCCCGCCTTGCCCGCCGCTCGCAGTCGCTCCATCAACGGGTGGTTGCGGCGGTGCTCCTCCACCCTGGTGACCGCACCCTGGTCCTGGTCGTCAATCTCCACGCGGTGATCGAGCTCGCCCGTCCTGAAGAAGGCCTGGTGCTGATCGCGCGACTCCCACGCAAGGGGCACGAGTACGCACCGCATCTTCAGCAACGCCAGCAGGCACGACACGGCGCCCGGCGAGAAGTCGCTGAGCACACCTACGGAATCGCCCGGGCGCACGCCCGCCGCTTCCAGTCGGCCGAGCCACTGCCGGTAGCGATCGGTCAGCTCGGAGTAGTCGCAGGCGCGATCGTGCCAGATGATGGCCGCACGATCCGAGGCTTCTCCGAAGCGCTGCAACTGCCAGTCGATGTGTTCCATCCGCCTTGTTCCCCTCGGCACGGCCCCTGTGGCCGTACGAGCGGCCCCGGTTCATGCGAGTCCCTGGCGCTCGAGAAACTCCAGCATCCTGGCGACGCACGCCTGCGGGTCCTCGAGCTGGAGAAAGTGGGTCGTCTCCGGCACGAAGTCGTAGTCGAGGCCGGCGATGCCGCGCAGGTCCATGCTCGGCAGGAATGAGTAACCGGCGGTCGGGTCTCCCCCGAGCACCTTGACCGGACAGGCGAAACCACTCGTCTCGGGCTCGAAGTTGTAGGCGAAGATGTACTCGAACACCCGGGCCTCGCACGCGCGCGGACAACGCAGCTGGTAGCCCGCGCCGTCGGATGCGTGGCGGAGCGTCGTCTGCGCGAAGAGATCCGCTACGCCGGGCGCCAGTCGGGCGAACGCCGGTGTGCGGCGGATGTTGTCCGCGAGCTCCCCGCGCGTCGCGAACCGTTCCTGGCGCAGCCGCGCGACGATGCCGAACTTCTTCCACAGGGCGTCGAGCTCGAGTGGGTCGCCGCTGGGAAGGCAGATCGGGGGATCGAAGAGAACGAGGGCCGCCAACCCTTCTCCCGGGGGCTCGTGGTTGAGCGCCGCCACCGCCGACAGCGAATGAAAGACGCCGACCCCGGATTTCTTCCCGAAGTATCGGTCGATCCCCCTGAAGACGTGCTCGTTGTCGGAGACGAAGGTCGGAATGTTGTGGCTTCGAATGTCGCTCGGCGGGTTCCAGCCGTGGTTTCGGAGGTCATACAGGACGAGATCGAATCGCTCTGCGAGCAGTGACCAGAAAGGGTAGTACAGATCGATCGCCAGCCCGTTGCCGTGGCTCAGCACGAGCCGTGGACCGTCCGGGTTGCCGTGCCGCCGCAGTATGATGCGGCTTCCGTCGGTCATGTCCACCTCGCCCGTCGCGAGCGGAGAGGGTACTTCCCAGAGATTCGCGGTCTCGCATGACCCGACGCTCGGGATGTTCCGGGCCGCTCCATACCGGCTCACCGGAACGACCATCGACTCTCCGAGCGTGCGTAGCGCCCTCGACGCCGCCACGATCGCTTCGTCTGTGCCGCGGCCGAGCTGGCCATCAGCACCGCCAATACCCCCAGCGCCGCAAAGACGCCCGATGTCCGGAGTCGCACCGTCCTGTCACTCGCGGGCGTGCACCTGGGCCGCGTCGCCACCATTGCTCGTCTGCATCCGCAGCGCCGCACGGACCTGTCCCGCGTTCCGCGTCGGGTCGGGAATGTCCCAGGTATCGAAGGCGAAGCCGAGCGAGACGCCGAAGACACCACCTTCCCGAACAGGCCGTTCACGCTGACGATGTCGGTGGCGTTGATGATGACGCGACCGCCGACGAGGTGTATGTCCTCCTGCACGTCCGTAAACCTGGCCGGCGAGAAGGGCGGCACACCGATGTCCAGCCCGGACGTGGCGTTGACCATCCGATGGTCGACACCGACGATACGCGGTCGCCGGCCGGCACGAAGAGCGACCCGCTGAAGAACAGGCGTCTTCGTTCAGGGGCGCAGTCCCACCTTCCAGTGAATCCTAGCGCACGTGCGCACGTCCTTGCGCTCCCAAGATTGGTAGGGTTTCGGTCGGCGGGGTGATCTTGTCGACGACCGTGATGCGAGTCTTGTCCGACAACGGCACCCGATTCCGCCCCGGCCCTCATCCGCGATGCCGGTACGGGTCACCCGTGGCTGGAGGTTGACCTCGCCGCACGTCGCCCGCGAGCCTCGCCGGAGCGTACCGCCGTCAGTGCCGTGAACCCGATCGCCGCCTTGACGACCGGACCGGCCCCGGACGCCTGGGCGGACCGCGCCCGGGGTCCGCCGCCGCGTCTCTCGGGTCCGGCCGCGCCAGTGGCCCCTTGGTCGACCTTGGCGGACACATCCGCGAGCGTCGGCACGGTCGACGCACGCCCGGACGGGTCACCGCCCCCAGCTTCGCCGTCAGGCGCTTGTCGTGCGCCGCTCCCGAACTCCAAGATGAACCTCGCATTGATGTAGGCGTGGATCGTGTTGAAGAAGAAGCCGGAGTCCACCACGAGGACCGGGATTCTCGTCCCGCGGCCCCCTACGCGCAGCGGGTAGGGGAATGTCCGGTACAGACAGTGGCTCTGGCACATCACCAGAAACAGCAGCGGCACGAGCTGCCCCGCCGACCTCCCCGCGCCATGGACGAGCAGGAACCCGACCGGAGCCGGCAGCTCCATAACGACCCGCCGAGCCGGCTCGAGAGGTGCGGCCCTTCGGTGCCGGGATGGTGGCGGCCGTGCGGCGCGGTCTTGCGCAGCAGGTAGAGGAACGTCGGGAGGGCCGCCGAACGACCCGGTTGCCGATTCGAACCCAAGGTGCGAGACTGGAGGCTGGCGACCGTGGCAGGATCCAACCACCCGATGCCTTCCCTGGCCGACGTGTTCCGCGTGTTGAACCGGATGCGCGACGAGGGGATCGTGGCACAGTACGCCATCGGCGGCGCGACGGCCGTCCTCTTCTGAGCCGAGCCGACCCGCACCTACGTTCTCGACGTGTTCGTCACCCTCCAAGCGACCGGCGAGGACGTGCTGGCGCCCCTGTCACGCGTATGCGAGTGGGCAAGTGGGCAAGGCTTCGTCGTGCAGGCCGAGCACCTGCTGATTGCCGGCGTTCCCGTACAGCTCCTGCCCGCCTACAACCCCCTCGTAGAAGCCGCGCTCGCGACCGCACGGCGCCACGACTACGCCGGGGTGCCAGTCCGCGTCGTGGACCCCGAGCACCTGGTAGCCGTGGCCCTGCACGCCGGCGGCGCGCGGCGGCGGGAGAGGGCCTGGCAACTCCTGGAGGTCGGCGCGGTGGAGCGGGGGCGGTTGCGACAGGTCCTGACCACCCACGCCATCGCGGCGAAGATCCCCGACGATGCCTGAGGATCGCCTGCCGGACGAGGTACGGGAGTTCCTGGAACGGAAGCGGGCCTGGCACCGAGCCCAGGCCGCGGCGCCGCTGCAGGAAAGGTAAGCGTCCTCCTGGAGCTGCAACGTCAGGACCTGCCCCTCATCGCCCGCCTGCGTCCGCTCCGGCCCTGGGAGCGGCCGTGGGACGTGACGCCGTAGAGGCGCCAGCCTCCTCGAGCCAGGCGCGCCGTGAGCCGGCGGGCGCCGTTGACCCTCACGGCAGCGCGAACACGAAGAGGTTGTTGCCGCTGCTCGGGCGCAGCTCCGGCGTCAGGTCCAGGAAGCGGCCGGTGCCGACGCTGACGGCGACGTACTGCCGGCCGTCGACCGCGTAGGTGATGGGGAAGCCGGAGACCGGCGAGC
>JAPOWL010000310.1 GCA_026707615.1 Acidobacteriota bacterium
CGAGAAGCCAGCCATCGCCACGCGCCGCCCGGTCCAGCGCCCGGACGGGCGCGTCGGGAGTCTGACGGCTCCGATCGGTGTCCAGCCGAGCTGCAGGAGTCCGCGCCGTTCCCCGGAGCAGGCTCCCGGGCGGACTCCCGGACGGAGCCGGCATTGTACGCGCAAGCCCGCGGGCCGATCCAGACGGCGCGGGCCGCGTTTCCCTTTGGGGCTCCGGCATGCGAAGATCCGCGTCGCAGTATGTCCGCCGGCTCAGCGCCCGCGCCGTCGGTGCCGATCGACACGCTCATCGAGGCGTGTCTGCGCGGAGACCAGCAGGCATGGGAAGCGGTCGTCACGCGCTATCGCCGCAAGGTGTTCAACGTCGCCTATCAGTTCGTGGGCCGGCACGACGAAGCGGAGGATCTGACGCAGGACATCTTCGTCAAGATCTTCCGCGCGCTGCACACCTTCGACCGCCGGGCGAACTTCCAGACGTGGCTCATCAGCATCAGCCGCAACCTCTGCATCGACCACTACCGCAGCGTTCGCAAGGAGCGGGAGACGGTCGATCGCCACGTGGACACGGCCGACCTGAACCCGGTCGCGCGGGGGCCGGACGCGTTCAAGCAGCTCGATCAGTTCGACCGCCGCGAGCTGCTGCGCCAGGCGTTCAGGGCGCTTCCGTCCACGCTGCGGTCCGCCGTCGCCCTGCGGGATCTCCAGGAGCTGTCCTATCAGGAAATCGCAACCCGTCTCGGACTCCCGGAGGGGACCGTGAAGTCACGGATCAATCGGGGCCGCCATGAGCTCGCCCGTCAGATCCGCCGCATCGAGCGGGAACGGGAGGCGCCGGTGGCCGCACGCGCGGCCACCCCGGTGACTGGAGTGTCCGAATGAACCTATCGACCGATCGCACCGGCGGGATCGTCATCGTGCGAGTGGACGAGGCGAAGCTGGTCCATCCCCTGCTGCCGACGTTCGCAGGCTCCGTCTCCGACCTGCTGTCGGGCGGCGACCGGCGCGTGATCATCGACCTGTCGCGGGTCGTCTACCTCGACAGCGCGTGCATCGGCTGCCTGATGGACCTGTATCGGCAGGCCGACAAGCTCGGGGCCAAGGTCAAGCTGTCCGGCGTGCAGCGCCGGGTGGAGACGATGCTGACGATGACCGGCGCCCATCACTTCATCGAGCTCCATCCGGACGAGTCGAGCGCCATCCGGAGCTTCGAGGACTAGCATGCGGACCATCAAGACGAGTTCCGGCACCGAGATCGGACTCGACGGGGACCTGCTGGCGGTGCTCGAAGCCCTCTCCCTGACGCTGCACGCGCGGCACGGCCTCGACTACCGCTTCGAGGACACGATGCGCGAGATCCGCCACCTCGTCGATCAGATGGGCGAGGAAGATCGCAGCGCGTACCTCATCGAGAGCCTGTTTCTCAACTCCGTGACGTACGAGAACGAGAAGCTCGGCGCCTACATGCGCAAGCTCACCCGCGGGGAGTAGGAGCGACCTTGCGGTCGCGGCGACGAACGGCGGGCGAGCCGACCCGGCGAATTCAGGTCGGGACGACGGGTCACCGACCACCTTCGCGACCTTCATCCGCGCGGAGTGGCCGACGCGGCGGATTCAGGTAGAGAGGGCGGGGCCGGCGACGGAGGCGGCGGCCGTCTTCGCCGCCGCGGTCTCCGGCGCGTCGTCCAGGTACCAGGCGTCCGTCTCGTCGAGGATCCTGCGGGCGAAGGCGGCGTGCAGCGCGTGGCCGCCGCGATGGACGACGAGGTGGCCGATCAGCGGGTGGCCGACGAGCGCCAGGTCGCCGATGACATCGAGGATCTTGTGCCGCACGAACTCGTCCTCGAAGCGCAGGGAGCTGTTCAGCACGCCGGTCTCGCCGAGGACGACCGCGTTGTCGAGCGAGCCGCCCAGCGCCAGCCCGCGCTGCCTGAGCTGCTCGATCTCCTTGAGGAAGCCGAACGTCCGAGCGGGCGCTATCTCCTCGATGAACGTCTCCTCGGTAACGCGCTGGTTGCGGGTCTGGTGCCGCAGGAGGGGATGGTCGAAGCTGATGCTGTAGGTCACCCGGAAGTCGTCGGCCGGATACAGGGCGATGCTCTTGTCCCCGTACGACAGGGAGATCGTGCGCGCGACGCGGAGGAACCGGCGGCGGGCCTTGAGCCGCTTCACCTGCGCCTCGTGGACCAGGTAGACGAACGAGGCCGCGCTGCCGTCCATGATCGGCACCTCGGCCTGGTTCAGCTCCACGGTGACGTTGTCGATCCCGAGACCGACGAGCGCCGCCAGCAGATGCTCGACCGTGTCGACCGAGGCCGCATCCTGGGCGAGGCCGGTCGCGTAGTCCATGCTCGCCACGCGGGCCGCGACCGCCGGCACCTCCAGGCCGTCGAGGTCCAGCCTGCGAAAGCGAATGCCGTGGTTCGCCGGGGCCGGCCGCAACCGCATGGTGACCCTGCGACCTGAATGCAACCCGATGCCGGTGCATGGAACCGAGCGCCGAATCGTCTGCTGCGCGGCCATCACGGAGTCTGCCCTCCTCGCGACGCGGAATCGCGCTGTGCCTGTCCGCTCCTGTCGTCTCTTGCTAGCAAATCGAATGCCCCGCAGCACGCGGCCTCGCGCCGTCCGTACAAGGACCATATTTTACATGCATTTGCGGGGACCCTCCAGCGGGCGGGCCGGACCGGGGGGATCCTGGCTGTGGCCTCTTGACCACACTTTCCGCACGGCAGACTGTGGCTCTTGTACCACATCCTACGCGCTGCCGCCAGCCCCCTCCGGGGCCAGCAGGGGTCGCAGGAAGGCGCCGGTGGCGGAACCGGCGTCGCGGGCGACCTCCTCCGGCGTTCCCTCGGCGACGATGCTCCCCCCCTCCTCGCCACCGCCCGGCCCCAGGTCGATCACGTGGTCGGCGGCCTTGATCACGTCGAGCTGGTGCTCGATCACGACGACGGAATTGCCCTGCTCGACCAGCTTGTCCAGCACCTCGAGGAGGTGTCGCGTGTCCTCGAGGTGCAGTCCCGTGGTCGGCTCGTCGAGGATGTACAGCGTGCGGCCGGTGCTGCGGCGAGACAGCTCCTTGGCCAGCTTCACGCGCTGGGCCTCGCCGCCGCTCAGCGTCGTGGCCGGTTGGCCGAGCGTCACGTAGCCGAGGCCGACGTCCTGGAGCGTCCTGAGCTTCGTCGCGATGGACGGGAAGTTCTCGAGCAGCGGCAGCGCCTGGTCAACCGTCAGGTCGAGCATCTCGGCCACCGACACGCCGCGGTACTTGATCTCGAGCGTCTCGCGGTTGTAGCGCCGCCCCTTGCACTGCTCGCAGGTCACGTAGACGTCGGGCAGGAAGTGCATCTCGACCGCGATCAGCCCGTCGCCCTGGCACGCCTCGCACCGGCCGCCCTTGACGTTGAAGGAGAACCGGCCGGGCCGGTACCCGCGCGCCCGCGCCTCCGGGAGCATCGAGTAGAGCTCGCGCACGAAGGTGAACATCCCCGTGTAGGTCGCCGGATTCGAGCGCGGCGTCCGGCCGATGGCCGACTGGTCGATCTGGATCACCTTGTCCACCAGCTCGATGCCGTCGATGCCCGCGTGGGTTCCCGGCTCCTGGGTGGCGTTGTGCAAGGTCTGCGCGAGGGAGCGGTACAGGATGTCGTTCACCAGGGTCGACTTCCCGGAGCCGCTCACCCCGGTCACCGCGGTGAGCACGCCGAGCGGGATCGCGACGTCGATCCCCTTCAGGTTGTTCGCGCTGGCCTCGCGGATGGTCAACTGACCCTGCAGGGGAGGGCGGCGCGCCGTCGGGGTCGCTATGAAGCGGTCTCCGCGCAGGTACATCCCGGTGAGCGAGGCGTCCCCGTCTCCCAGGAGCTCCGCCGGCGTCCCCTGGAAGACGACGTTCCCTCCGTGCTCCCCGGCGCCGCTCCCGAGGTCGACGACGTAGTCGGCGGCCCGAATGGTCTCCTCGTCGTGCTCCACCACCACGACGGTGTTGCCGAGGTCGCGCAGGCGCGTGAGGGTGGCCAGCAGCAGGCGGTTGTCACGCTGGTGGAGGCCGATGGACGGCTCGTCGAGGACGTAGAGCACCCCCGTCAGGTTGGCCCCGATCTGCGTCGCGAGGCGGATGCGCTGGGCTTCGCCGCCCGACAGCGAGGCCGCGCCGCGCGCCAGCGACAGATACCCCACGCCCACGTCGCAGAGGAAGCGCAGGCGATCGCGAATCTCGCGCAGCACGCGGTCGGCGACAATCGCCTCCCGCTCGTCGAGAACGAGCTCGTCGAACATCGCGAGGGCTGTGGTGACCGGTACGCCGACATAGTCGGCCAGCGTGCGTCCCTTCACCCGCACCGCCCGGCTCTCCTTCCGCAGGCGCTCGCCGCCGCACGCCGCGCACGGCCGGAGGGCCCGGTACGCCTCGAGCTCCTCGCGCTGGAGGGCGGTGCCACTCTCGTAGCGCCGGCGCAGGTTCGACAGGACGCCCTCGAAGTCCTTGCCGAACGGATCCCGTTTCGCGGGCGCGCCGCCCGCGCGGCCGGAGCCGCGCGCGGGACCGGAGCCGCGTGCGGGGCCGGCCCCGCGCGCGGAGCCCGACGGCCCCGCCATCAGGAGCTCGCGCTGCCGTCGCGGGAGGTCGCGGTACGCCACGTCGAGATCGATGTCGAAGTACCGGGACAGTCGTCCCAGCGCCTCGCGCACGAGCGCCCGGTCGCCGCGCGCCCAGGGGTGGATGGCGCCGCCGGAGAGCGGCAGCGAGTCGTCCGGGACGATCCGCTCCGGATCGAAGTCCTCGATGGCTCCGAGCCCCTGGCATGCCCCGCAGGCGCCGTGCGGGGAGTTGAACGAGAACGCGCGCGGCGTCATCTCGGGCACGTTGATGTCGCAGTGAACGCAGGCCAGGCGCCGGGACAGCAGTCGATCCCCACCCTCCTCCGTATTGATGACCACGACGTCGTTCGCGAGCCGCAGCGCCAGCTCGAGCGATTCGGTGAGCCGGCGCTCGGCGCCGGACCGCACGAGAAGCCGGTCGACCACCACCTCCAGCCAGTGATTCCGTCGCCGGTCGAGCTTGATGTCGTCCTCGGTCGACCGCACCTCGCCGTCGACGCGGACCCGGGTGAACCCGCGACCGCGGATGTCCGCCAGCTCCCGCTTGAACTCGCCCTTCCGGCCTCGCACGATGGGCGCCAGCACGTTGACGCGCGGGCCCCGCGGGTCGGCGAAGATGCTCTCCACCATGCGCTCGACCGACTGCGACGCGATCTCGCGCCCGCACGACGGACAGTGCGGCTGGCCGATATTGGCGAACAGCAGGCGCAGGTAGTCGTAGATCTCCGTCACCGTGCCGACCGTCGAGCGGGGATTCGAGCCCGTCGTCCGCTGTTCGATGGAGATGGCGGGCGACAGCCCGTCGACCTGATCGACGTCGGGCTTCTCGACCTGCTCCAGGAACTGCCGGGCGTAGGCGGACAGGGACTCGACGTAGCGCCGCTGGCCCTCCGCGTACACGGTGTCGAACGCCAGCGACGACTTGCCCGAGCCGGACAGCCCGGTCACGACGACGAGCCGGTCGCGGGGGATCCGGACGTCGATGTTCTTCAGGTTGTGGACGCGAGCGCCGCGCACGTCTATCGACCCGTGCGGCAGGGAAGCGGCGGAGGGAGGGGCGGGGGGCTGCGCTCGGGTCATGGCACGACGGCGTCGAGGCGATAGACGGTCTCGCCGGAGGCGACGACCAGACCTCCGGTCGGGTCGAAGGCGACGCCCACCAGGTCGCGGGCGGAGAGGACTTCCGTGGCCGCCGTGCCGGCGGAGTCGAGGCGGTAGAGCCCGCTCATCCCGGCCAGGGCCTCGACGACGTGCAGCGAGCCGTGCGAGTCGAACGCGAGCCCCTGCGGCCGGCCGAAGCGCACGGTCATCCGGTCGACCTTGCCGGTCCGATCGATGCGGTAGACGGTGTCGTACGACGAGAGGGTCGGCCCCGTCAGGTACAGCCCGTCGTCCGGCCCCCACGCCAGGTGATACGCCGCCACGCTCGACGGCAGGGTGGCGAACGCCGCCGCCCGCCCGCTCGAGGCCACCCGGAAGACCGTGCCCGACCGGTCGCCGACGTAGAGCGTGCCGTCCGGGCTGAACGCAAGCCCGCACGCGACGCCCAGCTCGGTGACGGCGGCCTCGAAGCTGCCGTCCTCCGCCACGCGATAGACGGTCCCCTCGAACCGGCTCGAAACATGGAGGCGGCCGTCCGGCGCGAACGCCAGCGACGTCGCGTTGGTGATGCCGGTGACGAACGGCTCCCGGAACCCGTCGCGGCGCACGCGGAAGACCGAGACGGGCGACCGCTCGCCGCGGGTGCCGCTGTAGGTGACGTAGATGGAGCCCTCGGCGTCGACGGCGGGGTTGTCGACCTGGTGCAGCCCGGTCGCCACGGGGCGGCCCACCTGCAGGAACGCGGTCTCCCCGGCGGCCTCCCCCACGCGGACCGGGGTGCGTCCACCCTCGGCACCACTCGGCACGATCACCGAGAGGGCCGCCGGGGAGGCGCGCACCACCTGGGCGGGCAAGGCGCCGATCCGCACCTCGGGCAGGCGGGATTCGTCCGGGACGAGGTCGGCTCCCTCGATCGTGATGCGGCCGCCCTCGACGGCCGCGGTCGGATTGAGCGCCGTGATCCGTGGTCGGGCCACGGGTCAGGCCGGCTCGGCGTCCCCGCCGTCCCCCCGGACGGCGGTGCGCTCGGTGCCCCGACCCGGCAGGTCGGGGCGGGGCAGGTTAGGTCTCGTCGAGCTCGACATTCCAGTACAGGTAGTCGCGCCAGCTGTCCGGAGCGTTGTGCAGGCCGAAGGTCAGGCGCAGGACGGGCGACCGCGTCGGGCGGGCCGGCGCCCGGATGACTCGCATCCCGGCCTCCGCGGGGGTCCGCCCCCCCTTCCTCCGGTTGCATCGCACGCACGAGGTCACGATGTTCTCCCAGTCCTTGCGCCCCCCCTGCGAGACCGGTACCACGTGATCGAAGGTCAGCTCGCTCACCGGGAACCCGACGCCGCAGTACTGGCAGCGGTGGCCGTCGCGCGCGTAGATGTTGGCGCGCGAGAACGGCACGTAGTCCATGCGCCGCGTGATGCGGATGTAATGGAGCAAGCGGATGACCGACGGCAGTCGGAAGGTGACCGACACCGACCGGATCTCCCGATCGTACTCGGAGATCACCTCCACCTTGCCCTGCCAGAGCAGAGTGATCGCCTTGCGCCAATCCACGACCTTGAGGGGTTCGTAGGTCGCGTTGAGAAGCAGAGTCTGCTCCATGGCTGAACGGTCCATTCTGCCGCGACGGGCCGGTCATGTCAACTCGCCAAGCGTGTAAAGCCTTTCGATCAAGCAGGTTAACGGCCTCGCCGACGGCCTGTGGCCCCGGCCTCCTGCGGCCGATACCTCGGGCATGGGGTCTGGGAAGAGCCGGCGCGGCGCGGCGCTGGTGCTCTCGAGCGCGCTGCTGGCCGGGGGGTGCGCCACCGCCGGCCGGCACATACCGCAGCCCTTCCCCCAGGTGGGGGGCGCCGGCGCCGCCCTCGGGTGGGCCGACCCGTACCGCATCACCGGAACCGCGCTCTCGCTGCGCGGCGTGCCGTACGTGTGGGGCGGCGACAGCCCGGACGGGTTCGATTGCAGCGGCTTCACGCAGTACGTGTACGCGCGGCACGGAATCCGGCTGCCGCGCCAGGCCGCGGACCAGTACCAGGTCGGCGCCCGGGTCGGCCGCGACGACGTCCGGGCCGGCGACCTCGTCTTCTTCACGACGATCGCCTCCGGGGCCTCCCATGTGGGGCTGGCGCTCGGAGACGATCAGTTCGTGCACGCGCCCTCGGAGCGCGGCGTGGTGCGCGTGGAGCGGCTCACCGGGTCGTACTGGTCGCGGCGGTGGGTCGGCGCGAGACGACTGCTCGGAGGCGAAGCGGCGCCGGCCGAGTGAGCGCGCCCCGCCAGCCGGCCCCCTTTCGTCGCCGCGACCACAAGGTCGCGCTACGGCCTCCACCCGGCGCCCGACCAATCCTGCGCGAGTCCGCGCCGTTCTGCGGCGCAGGCTCCCTACCCGGGGACCACGATCTTGATGAGGTCGCCGGCCGCCGGCTGCTCGTAGACCGGATAGCCGTTCAGGATGGCCAGCTTCGACGCGAGCTCCGTCTCCTTCCCGGCCCGCAGGGCGATGCGCTGCCACGTATCGCCGGCCTGGACGTCGTAGATCGCGATTCGGTTCGGCCGGATCGACTCCGCTTCATCCCGGCCGAGGGCACGGAAGGTGCGGATGCTCGCGTCCACCTCGCGGTCGATGTAGCTGAACTCGTCGGCCGGGGCGAAGCCCCCGAGCACGTAAACGGAGCGGCCCGAGCGGATGTAGGCGACCTGCGCGATCACCGGCTCGCGCCCGCGACCCGTGCCGGTCCAGGTGCCGACGTAGGCGTCCAGGCCGTTGATCGATGTCTGGTTCCCCTGCCGCATGTGGTAGCCCGCCGCCAGCATCTCCCGCTCCGCGATCCGCGGCAATTCCCCGCCCGGGTCCTCGGCCAGCGTCAGCAGCAGGTAGTTGTCGCGTCCCGGCTGGCGGGCGACCACGGCGGCCGGGCTGTTGCTCACCTCCCAGCCCTCGGGGAACGTGACCGCGAACAGCAGCTCCGGATGCAGGAAATCGCGGCCGCGCACGATTCCGTCCTCCGGGTTGTCGCCGTAGACCAGCCCGTCGACGCGATCCAGATAGGCGGCCCGCGCGACGCGGAGCGCCGCCGGATCGACGTCCGCCAGCAGGCGGTCGCGGGTGGCGGCGGCCTCCACCACCCGCGACCCAGGCTCCGGGTGGGTCGAGAGCCAGTTGGGAACGCCCCGCCGGTCGCTGGTCTCGGCGATGCGCGCGAGCGTGGCGAGCATGTCGCCGACGCCGTGCGGATCCCAGCCCGACGCCACGGCGTACTCCGCGCCCAGCCGGTCGGCCTGGAGCTCGTCGTCGCGTCCGAACCTGAGCATCAGCAGCCCGAGCCCGTTGCCGGCCGCGTCACCGAGGCCGGGGCCGCCGTACGGCGAGCGCATCGCGGGGACGAAGATCTGCGCCGCGAGCAGGCCGAGGTTCGCGCCGAACGCGCGGCTGTAGGCCTGCACGGAATGCCGCGCCGTGACGTGGGCAATCTCGTGGCCGAGCACGCCGGCCAGCTCGGCCTCGTCGTTCAGGTGGGCCATGATGCCGCGTGTCAGGTAGATGTAGCCGCCGGGAAGGGCGAAGGCGTTGACGGCCGGCGAGTCGACGACGGCGAAGTGCCAGTCGAGATCGGGCCGGTGGGAGACCGCGGCCAGCGCGTGCCCCACCTCCGCGACGAAGGCTTGGAGGCCCTCGTCCGCGTAGACGCCCATCTGGCTCCGAATCTCGACGTCCGCCTCGCGACCGATGGAGAGCTCCTGCGCCTCGCTGATCGCCACGAACTCGCGGTCGCCGGTGACCGGGTTCGTGGCGCACGCGGCGGCGATCGCCGCGCCCAGCGCCATCCACAGGACCGGGCCCGGGAGGTGTGCCGGTGACCGTAGCGCCATACTCCAATCGTAGCGCCGACGTGCGTGCGGCGTCAGGGGACGGGGCGCGCCTGGAGTCTGCGCCGCACATCCGGCGGCGCAGCCGTCACCGCCCGCGCAGACTCCCAACGCGCCCGTCAGGGCGCGCGAGCTCCGCGAGGGCCCGGCGAATGTCGTCGACCGCGTCCGGGCCGACGGGGCGCAGCGGCGGCCGGGGATCGCCGGCCGCGTAACCGAGGAGCGACAGGGCCGCCTTGAGCCCCGGGACGCCGTAGGTCGACGTGACGAGCCCGGCCAGGGGGGTGAGCCGCCGCTGCAGCGCGCGCGCGTCGTCGAGCCGTCCGGCCCGGACCCGATCGTGGAGCTCGACGCAGAGATCGGGCACGGCCGAGGCGAGGGCGAGGATGCCGCCCGCCGCGCCGACCAGCAGGCTGGCGAAGAACACCGGCGCGGAGCCCGC
>JAPOWL010000511.1 GCA_026707615.1 Acidobacteriota bacterium
TCATCGCGGTCCTGGAGAACAAGGTCGATGACGTCAAGAAAGCCCTCGCCGACGGCGCGGATCCCAACCAGACCGACAAGGAGGTGATCGGCCGCTATCGCAACGTGCTGGCGCAGATTTGCCCGGCCGCCCTCCAGGCGTGGACTCGGGGAGAGCCGGCGGGTGGCGGGATGGTGATGTGAGGCTCGTTCACGGCGCACGCCCGCTCACTGCCCGCACCAGTCGCGGAATCCCTGCCCGCAGGCCGCCTCACGGAGTTCGACCGGCGACAAGCGTGCCAGGCGGTCGGGACGACCCCGGAGGACGATGCGGAGATCGGCCTCCGCCGGCGGGGCTCGCTCCGGCGTGGCCGCGACGCCCGGGTCGAGGTTGACGCACCCGGCCGGGAAGCCAAGCCCGCAGGCACGCGCGAAGAGCTCCGCCGCCAGTACCGGCCGCAGGGTCGGCTGCACCAGGACGCCGTACTCGTTGCACGCCCAGCCGGAGCCCGCGTCGCAGTAGGCGGCCGTGAGTCGCGCGGCGTGGCGGCAGCCGTGCGGACGTTCCTCGGCGCACGCGGCCAGCCAGAACGTGACCCACTGGCCGCGATGCGTGTCGCCCACGGCCCGCACACCGCTCAGCGCCACGAAGACCGCCACCCACGCGACGGCCCAGGCGACGTTTCGGGCGCGGCCGGCGAGTCGCGGCGCCGGTCGCATGCCGCGCGCGAACCGGTCGATCCCCCGCACCGCCACGTTGAGGATCGGTACGGCCAGCAGCTTGTCGTAGAAAGCAGGCGCGCCCGCCGCGCCGAGCAGCGCGTACAGCACGAAGACGCTCACCGCGTACAGGGCTCCGAACGCCAGGCGCCCCGCCTCGCTCCGCGGCGACGTCGACGGATCCGTGATCAGCAGGTGCATCCCGAGGAATACGGCGACCGGGATGTAGGCGTCGACGAACCAGTAGGTCCCGGTCAGCGCGAAGTAGCCGAGGCCGAGCACGTACAGGGTGACCGCGGCGGAGAGCGTCATCGTCGCCACGCCGAACAGCATCTGCCCCGGCAGGCTGGCGAGCACGATGACCGCGTACAGGTGGGGGGCCTCGGACATGGTGGTCGCAATCTCGGGCCCCCACGTCGTGTCGGTGGCGCCCGTCGCCAGCAAGCCCACCGAGGCCGCGCCGAGGGCGATCGACGACGGGTTGAAGATGTGCACGCGGCGGCCGTCGCGCTCCCAGCGAACGAGCGCGCGGCCGGCCAGGGCACCGGCAATCAGCAGGAACTGCAGGGCGAACCAGTCCGGCTTGAACCACAGGAACAGGTTGATGCTGAAGACCACCGGAATCGGCGCGAACCCGAGGGTCGCGGCACCGCGGCGCGACCAGGCCAGCAGCAAATCGAAGGCGTAGGCGAACGCCACCTGCGCCGCGAGGAGGGGCAGCGCGTCGTACACCTCGCGCCAGTGGTACCCCCAGTAGGCGAGCACTGCGCCCTGCGCGCACGCCTGCACCCAGTGCTGCGCCCGCACGTCGAGCACGACCGCCGGCGAGGAACTCCTGCGGCGCGCTCCCACCCACAGCCCGGCGTGCCAGATTGCGAGCAGCGCCGCCGCACCCGCGACCGACCAGGCCAGCCGGTCGTTCGCACGGACGGCCGGCAGCAGGCCGATTGCGGCAACGGCGGCGGTGAACGGGATCGGCGCCGCGGCCGTCCACCGCGGCACGTGGGTGGCGTCCGCGTGGATGGCCTCCGCGGATGGTCGGGGCCGCGGGCGGCGGGTCGACGGGCCGGTGATACGATCCTGCGCGCCGGTGCCTGACGGAGAGTTCGCGGCGGGCGGCGGGCCCGGTCTCAAACCGCGGCGCCGGCGAAGCCAGGAGGGAATCATGGCAGCGAGAGGCTGGTCACGGGGGCTGGTAGCGGGTGTGGTGATGATGGTGCTGGCCGGCGCGGGACTCGGCGCCCAGGGGCCGCCGCCCGAAGTGACGAAGGAGCAGTTCGACGCCTGGATGACCGAGCTCTCGAACTGGGGCCGCTGGGGCGAGGACGATCAGCTCGGCGCGCTCAACCTCATCACGCCAGCCAAGCGGGTCGAGGCGGCCAGGCTCGTGCGGACGGGACGTGTCGCATCGATGGCCCGGCCCATGGAGCTCCAGGTGCTCGACGACCCGGACGCGGCCAGCGCCAACCGCAAGCCCGTGCTCATGGGGTCCGTCCGCAGCGTGTTCGACATCGACACGGGCAACGGCTACTTCTGGGAACGCTACGAGATCGAGTACCACGGACTGCTGCTCTCGCACCTCGACGCGCTCTGTCACGTGGCCTACGAGGGCAAGGTCTACAACGGCCGCACGTTCGAGGAGATTGCCACGGCGGACGACGGCTGCACCGAGATGGGCATCATCAACGCCCGGGAGGGCCTCGTGACGCGCGGCGTCCTCATCGACATGCCGGGCCGGGCGGTGACGCCCGCCGACATCGAGGCGTGGGAGGCGGAGACCGGCATCACCATCTCGTCCGGCGATGCCCTGTTCCTGCGCACCGGCCGCGACGTCGGCCAGCAGGGCGGCTACCATCCGTCGCTGATCCCCTTCTTCAAGGAGCGCGACATCGCGCTGCTCGGTTCCGACGTGCCCCAGGAAGGCGGCACGGTCGAGGGCGTGGCCATCCCGATCCACGTCTTCACGCTCGTCGCGCTCGGCGTGCACCTGTTCGACAACCTCGGCCTCGAGGACCTCGCCCGGACCGCGAGCGAGCTCGGCCGCTGGGAGTTCCTCTTCATGGCGTCGCCGCACGTCGTGCCCAACGGGGCCGGGTCGGCGATGAACCCGATCGCCGTGTTCTGACGAGGTTGCCATGCCCACGATCACGCCGTGCCTCACGTTCGACCGGCAGGCCGAGGAGGCGGTGCGATTCTACGTCGCCGCCCTGCCCGGCTCCGAGCTTCTGCACATAACGCACTGCGGAGAGGCCGAGCCGCAGCCGGCAGGGAGCGTCCGCACGGTGCGGTTCACGCTCTGCGGGCAGGAGATGATGGCCGCCAACGGGGGGCCGACGTTCACGTTCACCCCGGCCGTGTCGCTGTTCGTCCACTGCGAGACCGCGGCCGAGGTCGACGCGGTGTGGGAACCGCTCGCGGACGGCGGCACGGCCCTCATGCCGCTCGGCGAGTACCCGTTCGCCAGCCGCTTCGGCTGGGTCCAGGACCGCTTCGGCGTCTCGTGGCAGGTGGTGGCGGCGCCGGGGCGGCAGCGGATCGTCCCCGGCCTGCTCTTCGTCGGAGAGCAGCACGGCCACGCCGAAGAGGCGGTGAACCGCTACGTCTCGCTCTTCCCCGATTCCGCCATCACCGAGATCCGCCGCTTCGGCGAAGGTTCGCACGAACCGCCGGGCGGCGTAGAGCAGGCCCGGTTCTCGCTGTCCGGCAACGAGCTGTCGGTCACCGAGAGCAGCCTGGACCACGCCTTCGCGTTCAGCCCGGGCATCTCGCTCCACGTCGGCTGCGACACGCAGGCCGAGATCGACCGCCTGTGGGACGGGCTCGGCGCGGGCGGCGAGCCGCAGCGGTGCGGCTGGGTGGTCGACCGCTTCGGGGTCTCGTGGCAGGTGGCGTCGGCCGCCGCCTGGGAGATGGTGAACGGCCCCGACCCCGCCGCGTCGCAGCGCGTGGTCGACGCCATTCTCGGGATGCAGAAGCTCGACCTGGAGGCGATCCGGCAGGCCTACGCTGGAGGGTAGCCTTCTCCCCGACGCCGCCTTCGGCGCGTCTGGCGCGCGGCCCTCCGACGTCCGCGCTGTCTACATGTGTAGTGCTTGTGCTATGTGTGCAGCATGGCCCTCAGCATCAGGAACGCGGAGACGGAGCGGCCGGCCGACTCGGAGACGTGAGTTGCAGAAGCTCCTCGACAATGAAAGGTCGGCGCAGTGGGCACTCGTCCTGATGTTCGGGTTGGCGGCTGCGAACTGGCCCCTGCTGCCGGACCACGTGGCCATCCACTGGTCGTCGGCCGAGGCCGACCCGGACTCCATGGCGCCGAAGTCGTTCGGGTTGCTGTTTCTGCCGGTGTTCGCACTGGTGCAGTACCTCGTCTTTCGGATCGCTCCCGCCTTCGGCTCCTCGGCTCGCTTAACGACCCTCGGTGGACAGTCGGCCGGTGAGGCTCGCGACGAGACCGCGAGCGGCGAGGACCGCTACTGGACCCGGTTGCGAACGTTGCTGGTAGTGGCTCTCCTGATCGTCTACGCGGACATGCTGATCGCATTCCGTACGCTGCGGCCGCATCCGGGGGCCGTGCTCGGGCTCATCCTCGTCGGAATCAGCCCCTTGCTGCGCTCGATCGAGCCCAATCCGCTGGTCGGAATCCGGACCCCCTGGACGATGCGGAGCGACCGCTGCTGGGAGCGCACCCATCGCTTCGCCGTCCTGCCGACGCTCGTCGTGGGGCTGGCGTTGATCGCACTCGATGTCGCGGACGTGGGTCCCGGCTGGCCGGTGTTCGGCGGGTTGCTGGCGACCTGGGTCGCCGTCGTGGTCCTGTACTCGTACATCCAGTGGCGGAACGATCCGGATCGCTAACTAACTGACCAACGGACCGTGCCAGGACGCCGTCGAGAAGGCAGGAACCATCCGTGAGTGTGAGCACCTTCCAGGCGCCATGGAGCCGCGCGCTCCTGATCTCGACGAGCGTTCAGGGGCTCCTGTTGCTGGCAGTCTGTGCCGCCACCCTGGTCCTGGCCGTTCTCGATTCCGAGCTGCGACCGTGGGAGCGGCTGCTGGCGTTGCTGATTGGCGTCGGTCTTCCGCTGACGATCCTGGGAATCGCAGCGCGGTTCGCCGTCCGCGGCTACACCGTGAGCGGAGATTCGATTCTCGTTCACCGCCTCGGGTGGTCGTTGCCGGTCGACACCAGCCGTCTCGAAGCGGCAACCATCTCGCCGTTCGTCATGCGGCGGTCCGTCCGCGAGCTCGGGAACGGCGGGTTGTTCGCCTATACGGGCAGGTTCCGAAACGCCCGGCTCGGGTCGTACCGCGCGTTCGTCACGGACCACTCCCGAACCGTGGTGCTTCGATTCCCCGGTCGCCCAGACGGCGAGGTGCTGGTGATGTCGCCGGACGACCCGCAGGCGTTCGTTGCGCTGCTGGCCGACAAGCGAGCCGGCGCGGCATCGCGCGCGGGCGCCGCCCCTTGAGTCCGGCGGCGCCCGGCGGCAGGCCTACTTCGAGTCCTTGCCCGCGGCCGCCTCCTCGGCGCGGCTCCCGGCCAGGATGTTGGTCAGGCCGTAGTTGCCCTCGTGGCAGGCGTACTCGAACATCGGCCCGTCGATACGCGACATCGGCAGCGACCCGCTCCAGGGGCGCGTCCACGTCTTGGGATCCGTGACCGTGAACTCGTAGTCCAGCGTGTCGGGACCGATGCGCGTGAAGCGCTCCACGACGTGCAGCTCCTCGCTCAGCTCCACGTTGTTGAAGTTGCGGATGAACGCCTGGTCGTTGAAGTGCGTGGTCTCGACGACCAGCGTCTCCCCCTCCCAGCGGCCGCGCGAGTCGCCGCCGTACTGGCGGATGGCCGTGGGGATGTGCGGGCGCCCGTCCAGCGGGACGTAGCGCACGTCGTGGATGTGCTCCTGCAGGATGACGACGAAGTCCGCGTTCTGCAGGATGTGGTAGTTGTTGTTGTAGCCGGTCGGGAACGACGGGATGCCGCGGTACCAGATGCAGCGGTCCCCGAGGTCGAGCTGCTCGTAGCTGTCCGCGGGAGCGTTGCCGCGCCGCACCGCCCACCGGTGGTCCGCCTCCGGCGACGCCAGCCACGCCGCGACCTCCGGCGTCACCTCGGGGAGGCGGCCGTTCGGCGGGTCGACGATCATCGACGTGCGCCGCGTCGGGACCACCGTCGTCCCCCGCTCCATCCAGAAGTTGTTGTAGGCCCCGACGTTGCCGCCCGCCTCGGTCCGGCGCGCGGGCGCCTCCCAGAGCGCGGCGTTGCGGTCGGCCGAGCGCTGCTCGGCCGCGGCCGCCTCCTCCTCCGTCAGGAACTCCTGGTCGCCGAGCGCCTCGGGGCGCTGGAACGGCGTCAGCGTGGCGTTGTTCCAGATGCCCTGCAGATCCGGATCGCCCCACGCCGTGCGCGCGGGCACCGCTCTCTCCGTCTCCGTCGCCTGGGCGTTCGCCGCGGCCGGTGCGAGCCCGATCGCCGCGATCGCCGCCGCCAGGGCCATGGCCGTCGGAACTCGATAGTGCATGATTGCCTCCTGCCGTGCGGTCGTCTGGCCCATCATGCACCCGGCCCCGGCCCTGCGCAAGGACGGCCCGGCAGCATTGCCGCGAGGGAACTCCGCGCCGGGGGGGAGCGTAGAGAACCGTGATTGGGAGAGGGTTCCGGAGGAAGACACCATGAAACTTCGCACGCTCGCCGCGGCGGCGGTGACTTTGGCCTCGCTGGCCGCGGCCGGGTGCAGCCCGGAACAGGTGATTCGCTGCGCGCTGACGGACCTGCTGGCGGTCGAACCGGGGCCGCAGCCGGCCGACACGCGGACCGTCGCGGCGGCGGCCGAGACGGTTCCCGTCGCCGACGCGTGCGACGCCGCCGACGACCCGGCCGTCTGGGTGAACGAGGCGGACCCGGAGGCGAGCCTCATCGTGGCCACCAACAAGGTGCGCGGTTTCGTCGTCTACGACCTCGACGGCGCCGTCGTCTCGACGAGCGACGTGGGACGCGTCAACAACGTCGACCTGCGTGACGGCATCGACGTCGGCGGACGGCAGACCATCGTCGTCGCGGCGACCAACCGCACCACCGAGACGATCGACGTCCTCGCCCTCGACCCCGACACCGGGGCCCTGACCCCGCTCGTCGACACCCCCATCCGCCCCGACTTCGGGGACGAACCCTACGGCCTCTGCCTGTACCGCCCCGCCGCGAGCGGCGAGCTGTACGTCTTCGCCAACGACCTCGAGGGCGCGGTGGAGCAGTGGCGCCTCGACGGCGACGGCGGCTCGGGGCTCTCCGGCACCCGCGTCCGATCCTGGGCCGTCGGCAGCCAGACGGAAGGCTGCGTCGCCGACGACGCGAACGGCTGGCTCTTCATCGGCGAGGAGGAGGTCGGCGTCTGGCGCTACGACGCAGGGCCTGACGCGTCGACGGTGGAGCGGGTCGCGATCGACCGCGTCGGCGTGGGCGAGCCCGGCGGAGGGCATCTCGCGGCGTCGGTCGAGGGGTTGTCCATCTACGCTCCGCCGGGCGGCGGCCCCCGCGATGGCTACCTGCTGGCTTCGAGTCAGGGGAACAACACCTACGTCGTCTACGACCGCGCGCCGCCGCACGCCTACCGGGGGACGTTCCGTGTGGGCGGCGGCGCGGACGAGGCCGCCGGCGGCAGCGGGGCGATCGACGGCGCGGAGGACACCGACGGGCTGCAGATCGTGTCGACGCCCGTCGGTCCGCGCTATCCGAGGGGGCTGCTCGTGGTGCAGGACGGCAAGAATCGGGCTCCGGACGCATCCGAGGCCAACCAGAACTTCAAGCTGATCTCGTGGGGGGACGTGCTCGACGCCCTCGACCTGCCGCCGGCCTCCTGAACGCGACCGGCGGCGATAGTAAGATCGCAGCCGCCGATGACGACCGGTGCGCGATCGAGCCCGCCCGACGACGCCGCCCTGGCGGCGCTGATACCGGTCGTCTACGACGAGTTGCGCCGGATCGCGCGCGGCTACCTCGGCCGCGAGCGCCCCGGCCACACGCTGCAGCCCACGGCGCTCGTCAACGAGGTCTACCTGCGGCTGCGGAAGGACCGCGCCCAGGACTGGCAGACCCGCGCCCAGGTGATTGGGATCGCGGCGCGGGCGATGCGCCAGATCCTGATCGAGGCGGCGCGCGCCCGCAACGCGCAGAAGCGCGGCGCGGACTTCGTGCGGGTCACGCTGGACGAGCGGGTCGCGGCCGGCACCGGCCCGGAGGTGGACGTCCTGGCCGTGGACGCCGCCCTTACCCGGCTCGCGGCCCTCGACGCCGTGCAGGCGCGGCTCGTGGAGCTGCGCTACTTCGGAGGGCTGACGATAGACGAGTGCGCGGAAGCCCTCGGCGTCTCCGCCGCCACCGTCAAGCGCCACTGGGCCGTGGCGCGGGCCTGGCTGCAGCGGGAGATCGCCCGCGACGCCGATGGACGCTGAGCGCTGGCGGCGCGTCAACGAGCTCTTCCACGCCGCGCTTTCGCGCGATGGGCGAGACCGGGGCGACTTCCTCCGAACGGCCTGCGAAGGGGACGACTCGCTCCGCGACGAGGTGCTCGAGCTTCTCGGGGCGCACGACGAGCCGAGCGTCGTCGACCGGCCGGCGGTCGTCGACCGGCCGGTCGAGGCCGACCCGGCGCTGCTTCCGAGCGATGGGAACGATGCGCTGATCGGCCGCCGCCTGGGGCCCTACGAGGTGACCGGCCTCCTCGGGCGGGGCGGCATGGGCATCGTCTACCGCGGCTTCGACACCCGCCTCCGGCGTCCCGTCGCCATCAAGGCGCTTCCGCCCGAGTACACGAACGACGACCGGCTGCGGGCCCGTCTGCGCCGCGAGGCGATGGCGGCGGCGGCGCTCTCGCACCCCGGCATCGCGACCGTATTCGCGCTCGAGGAGGTCGAGGGCCACGTCTACCTGGTCCACGAGTACGTGCCCGGCCGCACGCTGCGCGCCACGATGGCGGCCGAGCCGGGGCCGTGGCCCGCTCCGCGGATCCTGGCCATCGCCGGCGCTGTCGCCCGCGCCCTCGCCGCCGCCCACGCGGCCGGCGTGGTCCACCGCGACCTGAAGCCGGAGAACGTCATGCACACCCCGGGCGGCGCGGTCAAGGTGGTCGATTTCGGTCTCGCCCGCTTCGAGCACGGCGACGAGCGCCTGACCCGGACGGGTGGCCTGCCGGGCACGCCGGGCTACATCGCCCCCGAGGTGATGCGCGGGGATCCGGTGGACGCGCGCGCCGACCAGTACGCGTTCGGCGTGCTGCTGTGGGAGCTCGTCACCGGCCGGCACCCGTCGGACGGAGCCGGCGACACCCTGACGGCGGCGCGGGTCCTGGTCGGGGACGTGCCGGGCGGCGATCCCGACCGCGGTCCCTGTCCTCCGGCGCTCGCCCGCATCATCACCCGCTGCCTCGCCGACGCGCCGCGCGACCGGTACCGCACGACCGACGCCCTGGTTGCCGCCCTCGACGCGGCCGACGACGACGCCGCGGCCGAGGGGGCGGACGCCACACAAGAGGCAGCCACCGGCGCCGCGGATGCGGCTGCAGACGGCACGCCGGAGCCCGGCGCGGGCCCAGGTGCCGGGCGTCCCGACTGGACGCCGCTCCACTGGTGGCAGTTCCACCAGGTGGCGATCAGCGTCGTCTACGGGCTGACCCTCGTTCCCGTCTGGCGGGTGCGCGAGTGGATGCCGGAAGGGTGGGGCCTCGTCGCCTTCATCGCGACGGTGGCCGTCGTCGGGGCGGCCGCGAACCTGCGGCTGCACCTCTGGTTCACGTCGCGCGTCTATCCCGCCCAACTCGCCGAGCAACGCCGCCGCTCGGCCTCCTGGAAGCGGCTGACGGACACCACGTTCGCGGTCCTGCTGCTCACCACGGCGGCGGTCATCGCACCCGATCACAACGGGTGGGCGGCGTTCTTCATCGGCCTGGCGATTACCAGCGTGCTGAGCGCCCGGGTGATGGAGCCGGCGACGACGCGGGCCGCGTTTCCGGCGGAGTGATCGGCGGATCCCGGAGAGCGGCCGGACGGCCGCTCTCCGGGATCCGCTCAGGGCTCGCCCGCGACCCGGATCCGCGGATCGCCCAACGGCGCCTCGCTCAGCTCCTCCGAGATCGACGTGAGGGTCTGGGTCAGGACCTCGCGGGCCGTGCGGTTGACGAGCGGCCGTACCATCCAGCCGATCAGCCGCGGGATGCCTCGGCTGAGGGTCACCGACTCGCACTCCGCGATGACGCCCTCCGGCACCTGCTGGTAGCGCCAGTAGGTGTGC
>JAPOWL010000097.1 GCA_026707615.1 Acidobacteriota bacterium
GAACGCTCGCGCCGGGAACGGGGGCGGCGGTGCCGGCGCCGGGCGCGGCGTCCGCCGCCGAAGCCGGCGGCGCCTCGGCGAGGTCTCCGACCACGGCGCCCCGGTCGGTCCGCCCGCCGCCCGCCTCGAACTCGACCAGGACGGCGCCCACGGCGATCCGCTCTCCCGCGGCGCCGCACAGCTTCCGGATGTGCCCCGCGTGCGGCGACGGGATCTCGACCACCGCCTTGTCGGTCTCGACCGACACGAGAGGCTGGTCGGTGACGACGTGATCCCCCTCGGAGACGTGCCACGAGACGATCTCGGCCTCGTGCAGCCCCTCGCCCAGGTCGGGCAGCTTCAGCGCCGCCGCGGACGTCTCAGCCAAACGCCAGCACCTCCCGCGCCGCGGTCAGGATGCGCTCCGTCGAGGGCATGTAGAGGTGCTCGAGGCGGGGCAGCGGCATCACCGTATCGTAGCCCGCCACCCGCTTGACCGGCGCCTGCAGCGAGAGGAGGCCGTGCTCGGCGATCCGCGCCGCGATCTCGGCGCCGAAGCCCGCCGTCAGCGCCGCCTCGTGCACGATCACGCAGCGGCCCGTCTTCTCCACCGAGGCGAGGATCGTCGCGGCGTCGAGCGGCGTCAGCGTCGCGACGTCCAGCACGTCGCACGCCACGCCCTCCGCGGCCAGGGTCTCGGCGGCGGCGAGCGTCTCGACGGTCATCGCGCCCCAGGTGACCAGCGTGAGGTCGCCCCCCTCGCGCAGGGGGAAGCAGGTGTCGAGCGGTGCGGCGGCCCCGTCGTCGGCCACCTCCTCCCGCACCGCGCGGTAGATGCGCTTGGGCTCCAGGAAGACGACCGGATCCGGATCCCGAATCGCAGCCAGCAGCAAGCCGTACGCGCGTGCCGGCGAGGAGGGGATCACGACGCGCAGCCCCGGCACGTGCGCGAACATCGCCTCCGTGCTCTCGGAGTGGTGCTCGATGGCGCGGATCCCGCCGCCGTACGGCGCCCGGAGCACCATCGGGCAGGTGAGGCGCCCGCGGGTCCGCCAGCGGAGCCGCGACGCGTGGCACACCATCTGATCGATCGCGGGGTAGATGAACCCCATGAACTGGATCTCGGCCACCGGCCGCAGCCCCTGCGCCGCGGCGCCCACCGAGAGCCCGGCGATGACGGCCTCGGCCAGCGGAGTGTCGAGCACGCGCTCGGCGCCGAACCGATCGAGGAGACCGTCGGTCACGCGGAAGACCCCGCCGTCGACCGCTACATCCTCGCCGAGCAGGACGACGCGCTCGTCCTCCGCCATCGCGCGCGCGAGGGACGCGTTGAGCGCCTGCACCATCGTGCAGGTCATCGGTCGGGGCCCCGGCCGCGGCCGCCGGCCACCGCAGAGCGCTGCGCCGCGAGGTCCCGGGGCAACTCGGCGTGCAGAAAGTCGAAGATCGACGCCGCGGACTGCGGCGGCCGCGCCAGGTAGGCCTCCGCCGCCCGCTCCACCTCCGCCGCGCACTCGCCCAGCAGCCGCTCCTCGTCGTCCTTCGTCCATCCCGCCGTCGCGGTCAGGCAGGCGCGCAGGCGGACGATCGGATCCGCCTTCCACTCGCGGCCCACCGCCTCGTCGTCGCGGTAGCGGCTGGCGTCGTCGGCCGTGGTGTGATCCGAAAGCCGGTAGGTGAGCGCCTCGACGAGGTGGGGCCCGCCGCCGGCGCGCGCCTTCGCCAGGGCCGCTTCCACGCGGTGCCGCACGGCGACCACGTCGTTCCCGTCCACCTGCTCGCCCTCGAAGCCGGCCGCTATCGCCTTCTGGGCGAGCGTCTCCGCCGCCGTCTGCCGCGACCGCGGGAGCGAGATAGCCCACTGGTTGTTGGTCACCACGAAGACCAGGGGCAGGCGCCAGACTCCGGCGACGTTCATCGCCTCGTAGACGTCGCCCTTCGAGGTGCTGCCGTCGCCGGAGACGCAGACGGCGACGCGCGGCTCCCTGCGCAGCTTGAAGGCGAGGGCGACGCCGGCCGCGTGCGGAGCGTGGGTGCCGACCGGCACCGCAATCGGGAAGTCCTCGCGGGGGCCGGCGTAGTCGCTGCCCCGCTCGTCGCCGCCCCAGAACAGGAACAGCTCCTCCAGGGTGACGCCCCGCAGGAGCTGCGCGCCCTGCTCGCGCGCGTAGGGCAGCAGCACGTCCTCGGCGCGCATCGCGGCGCCGACGCCGACCGCCACCGCCTCCTGGCCGAGGCAGGACGGATAGGTGCCGAGGCGGCCGGTGCGCTGCAGCGCGACGGCCTTCGCGTCGAAGGTCCGCGTGAGCACCATCGCGCGGTACAGCCCGACCAGCGCTTCGCGGTCGCGCGCGAACGGTGGGAGCGGTTCGGCGACGGGCCGCCCCGAGGCGTCCAGGCAGCGGTAGGAACGGATGGTGAACGAGGCGACGCCGGTCACGGAGCGCGCTCCGCCGCGCCGCGGGGCAGGCCGACGCCGGGGCTGGGGGGGATGAGCACCGTCGGGATTCAGTAGACGGTGCCGTCGGCGGTGATCGTGAACCCGAGCACCCCGGCCCCGACCAGGCGCGTGACCGGCTGGCCGTTGATGGACACGCCCGTGACGACACGCCCGCTGCCCCGCGGCTCCCGCCGGCACTCGTTCTCGTCGTGCACGATGACGCTGTTGCTGAAGTTGACGGGCACGTCGTTGAACGCGGCGACGAAGATGCCCGGGGCGGTCTCCACGAGGGTGATCTCCTCCCGGTTGCGCCAGCTCGGCCGCACGTGGTTGGCGTAGCTCATCCGCTGGAGGCAGAAGCCGTACATGCGCGCCTCGTCCTCGCCGGTGGGCTCCTCCGCGGGCACGCTGTCGAGCCGCAGCTCGACGGACGCGATCAGCGATGGGGACGTGCCCCGCGGCGACTCGTCGCACTGCGTGGCGAGCGACGCCAGAATCGGCACGAGCACCCAGAGGCGTCCCGGCAGGCGAGCCATAATTTCTAGCATATAGGAGTGTGCGCGCGCGGGAGTGCCCGCGACCGCCGCGGAGAGGATCGCGCCAGCCCGGAACGGACCGGACGGTCGCGCCGTCCCAAGGTCTGGGGGGGTACAGCCATGCTGCAGGATCTGCGTTTCGCCGCCCGCCTCCTGTGGAAGGACCGGACGTTCACGGCGACGGTGCTCGCGACGCTCGCCCTCTGCATCGGCGGCAACGTCGCCATGTTCACGGTCGTGCAGTCCGTGCTCCTGCGGCCGTTGCCGGTGCCCGACGCGGATCGCATCGTGCTCCTCTACAGCGCCTATCCGGCCGCGACCGGAGCGGGCGAGCAGACGCGCGGAGCGGCCTCCGTGCCGCACTACCTGGAGCGGGAGCGGGAGCTGGGCGACGTCTTCGAGGAGCTGGCCCTCTACGACAACGTCGGGTTCAGCATCGGCGGCGAGGGGCGGGCGGAGCGGGTGCTCGGCTGGCGCGTCACGCCCTCCTTCCTGCGCCTGGCCGGAGTCTCCCCCCAGCTCGGCCGCGCCTTCGCCGACGCCGACGGAGAGCTGGGCAACGAGCGCAAGGTGATCCTCGGCCACGCCCTGTGGCAGCGCCTGCACGCCGGCGATCCGTCCGCCGTCGGCCGCGACCTGCGGATCGACGGCCGCCCCTACGAGATCGTCGGGGTCATGCCGGCCGGCTTCGTCTTCGAGGACGAGAGCGTGCAGCTCTGGACGCCGCTCGCGTTCACGGAGGAGCAACGCGCCGACACCGCCCGGCACAGCAACTCGTGGCAGATGCTGGGCCGCCTGCGCCCCGGGGTTTCGCTCGCGCAGGCCCGCGCCCGGCTCGACCAGCTGGCGGCGGCCGAGCTCGACCGCTTCCCCGAGTTCCGGCAGGTGCTCGTCGACGCCGGCTACCGGCCGGTGGCGGTGCCGCTCCAGGAAGCGCTGGTGCGCGACATTCGGGGCACCCTGTACCTCCTGTGGGGCGGGGTGCTCGCCGTGCTGCTCATCGGCGTCGTGAACGTGGCCAACCTCACGCTCGTGCGGGCCAACGCCCGGCTGCGGGAGCTCGCGATGCGCCATGCCCTCGGGGCGGGGCACGGGCGGCTGGTCCGGCAGCTGCTGACGGAGAGCTGCCTGCTGGGCCTCGCGGGCGGCGTCCTCGGGCTCGGCGTCGGGGCGGCGGTCCTCGATCTCGTGGGCGCCCTCGGCGGCGGCGAGTTGCCGCGCGGGGGCGAGATCGCCATCGACGGCATGGTCGTGGCGGCGACGCTGGGCGCGGCCCTCGTCTTCGGGCTGGCGCTGGGGCTGGTGCCCGTCGCCGGGCTCGCGGCGTCGAGCCTGCAGGCCGTCCTGCGGCAGGAGACGCGCGGAGGCACCGGCGGCCGCGGCGTGCAGATGTTCCGCAACGGGCTGGTCGTGGGCCAGATCGCGCTCGCGTGCGTGCTGCTCAGCAGCGCGCTCCTGCTGCTGGCCAGCTTCCAGCGCATCCTGCAGATCGATCCGGGCTTCCGGACCGCGAACCTGCTCACGGCGCAGGTGGCGCTCCCGGAGGCGCGCTATCCGTCCGGCGACGACCGCCGCGCCTTCGCCGAGCGCATCCTGCCGCGGATCCGGTCGCTTCCCGGCGTCGCGGCGGCAGGGATCACCAGCAGCATTCCGTTCGGCGACGACCGGAACAACACCGTCATTCGCGCCGTCGGCTACGAGGAGCGGCCCGGAGAGTCGCTCGTCTCGCCCAGCCTGATCACCGTCGACGGCGACTACCTCGACGCGCTCGGCGTGCCGCTGGTGGAGGGACGCTACTTCGATGACCGCGACACGGCCGATGCGATGCGCGCCATCGTCATCGACGAGCGGCTGGCGCGCCGTTTCTGGCCGGACGGCAGCGCGCTGGGCGGTCGGATGTACAGCGACATCGAGCTCCGGGACGACACGGAGGTCTTCACGGTCGTCGGCGTGGTGGCGGAGCATACCCTGTACGGCCTCGTCGACCAGCCCGAGCAGGTCGGCGCCTACTTCTTCCCGCACACGCAGCGACCGCTCGCCATGCCCACCTTCGCCATTCGGACGGAGGGCGATCCGCGGGCCCTGGTCGGCGCCGTGCGGGCCGCGGTCGCCGCCGCCGACCCGGAGCTGCCGCTCTTCTTCGTCCAGACGATGGAGGAGCTGATCGGCGCGCGGCTGACGTCGCGGCGGACCCCGATGATGCTGGCCCTGGGCTTCGCGGGGGCGGCGCTCCTGCTGTCGGCCCTCGGCATCTACGGCGTGCTGGCCTACCGGGTGGCGCAGCGCCGGCGGGAGTTCGGAGTCCGCCTGGCGCTGGGCAGCTCGGCCGCCGGGCTCTTCCGCCTGGTGCTGTCGGAGGGTGCGCTCCTCGTCGGGGTGGGTCTGACGCTGGGCATTGCCGGCACGCTGGCGGCGCGGAGCGCCCTGGCGGCCCAGCTCTACGAGATCGAGGCCGGCGACCCGGTGGTCGCGGCGGCCGTCGTGGCCGTCCTGACCGCGGTGGCGCTCGCCGCCTGCGCCCTGCCCGCCCGCCGCGCGACCCAGGTGGATCCCGTGCGCGTGCTCAGCTCCGACTAGAGCTCAGGGCGTGCGGGCGCGGTCGTAGACGCGTCGGACCTCGAGGCCGTCGTAGCGGCCGCGCGGCTGGACCTCGGTCGTCACCACCAGGCGCTCCCCGTCGAGTTGCGTCTCGATGACGTGGGTCAGCCTGGGCACGGAGGGGAGACGAATCTCCGCCCGCAGCGCCGGGCCGTCCCAGCGGGCCTTGCGGGTAATCCGCACGCCCGGCCCGGCCAGCCCGGCGTGGTCCCGGTCGTCGGGCACCAGCCGGACCACGCGGCCGTCGTCGTAGCGCAGGACGATGTCCCGCACGCGCTGGACGATCGTCATGCGGCGCGGAGCCGTCAGCAGATCGGCGAACGCCTCCCGCACGTCGTCCGCCGCGAGCGGGTCCTCCTCCCTCTCCTCGAGGTAGGGCTGCCGGTAGCGCCCGTGGCGCCGTCCGAACTCGTCGTAGGGCGGCTGGAAGCCGAAGCGGTCGCGGGGTCGCCGCGGATGGCGCTCGCCGTCCGCGGTCGGGGGATGGCCGCGCGGATCGTCGCTCAGGTCGTAGTTGAGCCGCCAGTCGCCTTCCAGCTCGGCGGTCTGACCCGCGAGCCCGGTGGCGAAGGCCAGCAGCAACCCGAGCCCCACCGCGGCCCGGCGCGCGGTCCCGCTTGTCGCCGGCCCCCGGGCGCGGTATAAAGAGTGCCACTCTGGACGAGCACTTTCCGTCATCTGCATCGGGAGTTTACCCAAGGAGGATTCGCATGTCTCGTACTGTGAGGACGGGTCTCGTGATCGCGCTCGCGGCCGGCGTGGTCGGCGCCGGGTTGCTGTGGGCGCCCGCCGCCGCGGCGCAGAACGCCGCGCACAACCACATCGGGCACGTCATGGACAAGTGGAACGACACCCCCGACATGGCGGGCCTGCTGCCGGCCGCGATCGCCGAAGCGCGGATCGCCGCCGCGCACGCCGGGTTCGCAGCCCGGGACCTGAGCGACCTCGACGCCATGAAGCTGCACTCCGCGCACGTGCTGCACGCGGTCGACCCAAGCCAGATCGAGGGCGGCCCGGGCCAGGGCTACGGCGTGCGCCGGGCCGCGGAAGGCGCCGCGAAGCACATCATGGCGGCCGCGAACTCGGACGGCGCCTCGGGCGCGGTCAAGGCCCACGCCGAGCACGTCTCGACCTCGGCCATGAACTCCGTCACCCGGGCGGACGAGATCGTCATGCTGGCCCAGAAGATCGCGATGACCGACTCGGCCGCGGACGCCGCGCCGCTCGTTTCGGAGCTCAACGACCTGGCCCAGGCGCTCCTCGCCGGAGTGGATGCCAACGAGGACGGCCGGGTCGGCTGGCAGGAGGGCGAGGGCGGCCTCGAGGTCGCCGAGACGCACGGCAACCTGATGAAGCAGGCCGAAGGGCTGCAGTAGGCGCGGACAGGCGTTCCCGAACGGCCCCGTCGGCCCGGCGACGACCGGGCGCGGGGCCGTTCCGCCGTACGCCCCGGACCGGAGGGCCGGCGGGCGCTCGCGCGGCTTGTCGGGTGCTCCGAGAGTCTGCGCGGGTACGACGTCGCCGCAACTCCCATACTGCGACGCGGACTCCCCGGCGGCATGCGCGGCCGGAACGACGGCCCGGATCGGATCGTCCAACCTATCGATGGCGAAGCCGGCGGTGCACCGCCGCCCAACGACGACCCGCGGGCGGAGGACGGGTCGCTTCCTGCCGCTCTGCCTGCCCGGCATCCTGCTCGCCACCCTCGGCGGCTGCGCAACCACGCCTTCCGACCCCGCCGGTGCGCCGCGCGTGATCGTCGTGCACGGGCTGGGGCGCACCTCCGCGTCGATGGTGGTGCTGGCGACCCGCCTCGAGCACGCCGGCTTCGACGTCGTCCGCTTCGACTACCCGTCGCGGAGCGAGCCGATGGAGGCCCTGGTGGACCGCCTCGGGGAAGCGGTCTCGACGTGTTGCGGGGACGAAGGACGGACGACGCACTTCGTGACCCACTCGATGGGCGGCGTGCTGGTGCGGAGCTACCTGGCGCGCCAGCCGGAGCCGCACCGCGGCCGCGTAGTGATGCTCAGTCCCCCGAGCCAGGGCAGCGAGATCGTCGACGCCTTCGGCGAGTCCCCGATGCTGCGGTCGTTCCTGGGCCCCGCCGGCTCGATGCTGGGAACGGGTCCGGCCGCCTTCGCGCATCGGCTCGGACCGGTACGCTTCCGCCTCGGCATCATCACCGGCGATCGAAGCCTGAACCCCATCGCGTCGTGGATCATCCCGGGACCGGACGACGGCAAGGTCGCCGTCGCTCGGGCCAGGCTCGACGGCGCCTCGTTCCTCGTGCTGCCCGCAACGCACACCTTCATCATGAACCGCGGCGACGTGGCGGCGGAGATCGTCCACTTCCTGCACCACGGGCGATTCCAGGGGGAGCGCCAGCCACTGCGTGCAGGACCGCTCTGAGCGCCGGTGCCTGCCCGCGGAGACCCCGGCCGGACGCGGCCCGCAAAGGCGTCGCGTTCCGTCCCGGCGCAGGGCGAGCCCGCTGCCGACGGCCTCAGTTCTGGTCGGCGTACGGCACGTCGAGGCGGAACTGCGGGTGCGCCGCGAGGTACCCCGCCACGCGCTCGCCGCGCGTGACGGCGGAGGCGATGAACGCGATCGCCTCCGTGAGGCGCTCGTCCGGCTCCGCGCAGCTGAGGCGCAGGAAGCCCCCGCCCGCGGCGCCGAAGCACTCCCCCCCGAGGCAGGCCACCCCCCGCGCGTCGTCCGCGCCCTCGAGGAGGAACAGCGCGAGCCCGTGGGAGGTGATGCGGTAGCGGTTGCAGATGGCCGCGACCGACGGGAACGCGTAGAACGTCCCCCCCGGCATCAGGCACGAGACGCCGTCGATGGTGTTCAGGCCGGCGACGAGCAGCTCCACCTTGCGGCGGAAGTCTGCCATCCGCGAGTCCCGCACCGCGGCGTCCCCGGCCAGGGCCGCGATGCCGGCCCGCTGCGTGAACGGCGGCACGCACGAGAGCGCGGTGTTGGTGAGCGTTCCGAGCACCTCGATCGTCGCCGGGGAGCCGACCGCGAAGCCCAGCCGCCAGCCGCTCATGCTGAACGACTTGCTGAAGGTGTAGGCCGCCACGGACTGCTCCAGCATGCCGGGCTCGGCAAGCAGCGTATGGTGCCGGCCGCGCCAGACCATGGCGTCGTAGGGCTCGTCGCTGAAGACGGCGACGTCCCGCCCCCGGATGAGCGCCGCCAGCCCCGCGAGGTCCTCCGCCGTGGCGACGCCCCCCGTCGGGTTGTGCGGGCTGTTCAGGAAGATCGCCTTCGGCCGCGGATCCTCCGCGAGGAAACGCGCGACGTCGTCGAGATGGGGCCGGAAGTCGTGCGAGGCCCGCAGCCTGGCGACGACGAGGCGGCCGCCCCGGCGCTCGACGTTCGCGGGGTAGGTCGGGAAGTGGGGGCTGAAGACGAGGACCCCGTCGCCGGGGTCGACGAACGCCTCGCAGAAGAACTGCTCGTAGATCTTGGCGCCGGGGCCGACGACGATGTTTGCGGCGGTCGTCTCGAGGCCGTACTCCCGATTGACGTAGTCCGAGGCAGCCTCCCGGAACTCGGGGAGTCCCAGCGACGGGCCGTAGTGCGTATGCCCGTCCCGGATGGCCTGCAGCCCCGCCTCGAGGCCCCGCGGCGAGGTGGGGAACGGGCTGTCGCCGATCTCGAGCTCGATGACGTCCTTGCCCGCCGCCATCAGGCGCCTGGCAACGGCCAGGACGGTGAACGCGGTCTCGCCTTCCACTGCCGACGCGAACCGGGAGAATGTTGCTGGCATGCTGTCCACGCGCGTCGGTCGCGCCGCGCTCACTCGAAGATGGGGTCGGGGTGCTCGATGATCGCGCGCAGCTCGCGAAGGAAGGTTGCGCCGGTGGCGCCGTCGAGGGCGCGATGGTCGGCCGAGAGCGTGAGCGCCATCGTGCGGCCCGCACGCACCTCGCCGTCGCGGACGACCGGCCGCGACTCGACGGCTCCGACCCCCAGGATGCAGCTCTGCGGGGGGTTCAGGATCGCGAACAGCCGCGAGACGCCGTACATGCCGAGGTTCGAGATCGTGAAGGTGCCGCCGGCGTACTCCGCCGGTTGCAGCCGGCCTTCGCGGGCGCGCGCGGTCAGGTCGCGGAGCTCGGCCGCGAGGGCGCCGAGAGCCTTCGCCCCGGCGTTCCGCACCACCGGCGTCACGAGGCCGGCCGGCGCGGCCACGGCCACCGCAACGTCGGCCGTCTCGAAGACGCGCACGGCGTCGCCGATCCAGGCCGAGTTGGCGAGCGGCACCCGGGCGAGCGCGAGGGCCGCGGCGCGCACCAGCAGATCGGTCAGCGTCAGATCGGCGGCGGGGACGCCCGCGTCGCCGCCGCTGCCGTCCGGCGCCCGTGCGCCGCTGCCGTCCGGCGCCCGCGCGCCGCTGCCGTCC
>JAPOWL010000346.1 GCA_026707615.1 Acidobacteriota bacterium
GGACGCCGCCGCGCCGCCGGACGCCGCCGCGCCGGCTGCTGACCAGCCGCACGCCACTGCGCCCCTCGCCGCCGCTCGCCGCATCCTGGCGGACCCCGCACTGCTGCGCCTCACGGTCGCGGCGAGCCTGCTCGGAGCCGTCACGATCAGCGACGGCTTCCTCTACCTGTTGCTGCAGAGGGAGGCCGGCTTCAGCCCGGGCCTGTTCCCCCTGCTCTATGTGGGAACGTCGGGATGCTACCTGCTGCTGGCCGTGCCAGCGGGCGGCCTGGCGGATCGCATCGGGCGACAGCGGGCGTTTCTCGCAGGCTACGGCCTGCTCGCCGGCGCCTACCTGGCGGTGATGCAGTCCGGTATCGGCGTGCCGGGGGTGGCCGGCTGCCTGGTCCTGCTGGGTGCCCACTACGCGCTCACGGACGGCGTCCTGATGGCGTCCGCGAGCGGCCGCCTGCCCCCGGAGCGGCGCGGCAGCGGCCTGGCGCTCCTCACGACCGCTACCAGCCTCGCCCGGTTGCTGGCCTCCGTCCTGTTCGGCGTGCTCTGGACGCGGTATGGTGTCGAGACTGCGGTTCCGGTGTTCCTCGTCGGCCTCGGGACGGCGATCGCGATCGCGGTGGTCGTTCTGCGGGACGCCGGCCGCGCCCCGGGACGATGACCACTCCGACCGAGGATCGACCGGGCCGGCCCCCGGGGCGCCGGACACGCGCCGCGCGGGTGGGGGTCGCCTCGAGCCGGGTGGTGGCCTTCCTCCTCCTGTGCGTCGCCTCCCTCGCACTGGCGGCGGGCTACGCCTGGTGGTCGACGGCTCGCCGTGCGAGCTTCGTGCAGGACGCCGCCCTGCCGCCGATCGGCAGTCTGGCCGAGCTCGAGGCGCCACTCGGGGGGGAGGCTCCCGCGCCAACGGCAGGCGAGCCTTCCCCAACGCCGCGGGCAACGCCCCGGGACGGTCCACCGGGGGCGCGCCAATCAGCGGCTCGGCGGCCGGAAGAAGGACCGCCAGGTCCGGCGCCGCCCACGCGCGAGCCGGATCCCGGTCCGGCGACGGGAGGGGAACGGCCGGCGCCGGACCACGGTCGGGCGCCTGCAGCAGATCGTCCGGCGTCGGGTGCAGCCGGTCGGGCGGCCGCCGCGAACGACGCGGCCGAAGGCGCGGTCGACGGCGGCTCCGACGTCGGACGCGACCTTCTCTTCCGGCACACGGGGCTGGACGAGAGCTTCGGCGTGGCCAGCGTGGAGCGGGTGGGAGCGGCGGACGAGGGGCGCCGCGCGACGCCCCTGCGCTGCGACCGGGTCGACTTCGCGGGGGAGCGCGGCGTCTGCCTGACCACCGACCGCTTCTACGCGACGCACTCCATCATGGTGTTCGACGGGGCGTTCGATCCGCTGCACCGGCTGCCGCTGCACGGCGTCCCCAGCCGGGTGCGCCTCGCGCCGGACGGCCGGCTGGCCGCGGTGACGGTGTTCGTGTCGGGCCACTCCTATCTCGACGAAGGCTTCTCCACCGAGACCAGCATCGTCGACACCCACTCCGGCGAGCGGCGCATCGCCAACCTCGAGGAGCTCGAGGTGCGCCGCGACGGCGCGCCGTTCCGGGCCGTCGACTTCAACTTCTGGGGTGTCACCTTCGCGGCCGACAGCGACCGCTTCTACGCCACGCTGGGAACCAACGGAATGACGCACCTCGTCGAGGGGCGTGTCTCGACACGCCGGGTGGACGTCGTGCTCGAAGGTATCGAGTGCCCGTCGTTGTCGCCGGACCAGACGCGCATCGTGTTCAAGCGACGCGTGCCGCTCGGGTTCGGCTTCGGCTGGCGGCTTCACGTCCTGGATCTGCAGTCGCAGGCGGTGACGCCGCTCGCCGAGCTCCGGTCGGTCGACGATCAGGCCGAGTGGCTGGACGACGCGACGGTCCTCTATGCGATTCCGGACCGGTCTGCGCCCACCCCGATGGTGACCGACGTCTGGCAGGTCCCGGCCGACGGCAACGGGACGCCGGCGCTCCTCCTGAAGGGCGCGTCGTCGCCCGCCGTGCTCCGGTAGCCGTCGCCCTGACGGCGCTGGGGTCCGGCGGGCGTGCGGGACGCGTGGTGGGCGGGCGCCCCGCGGTGCGGAAGCCAAGGCCGGGCCCGGGGTCGCCCGTCGCTCGCGGTCGCGGGGTCGGCGTCACCGTGCGGCAGCCAGGTCGAGGACGACGTCGGCTACCGTGTGGAACGCCCGCGTCATCGCCTCCGGCTCCAGGAGCTCGGCGGTGTCCCGCTCGGTGTGGATGATCCGCAGGGCCTCGGGCGCCAGCGGCCCGCGCAGGTCGTCCGGCAGGTCGCCGTGGAGGAAGAGCCACAGGCGGTGGACCTCCTCGGCGCTCACGACCCCAAGGGAGACGGTCGGGACCCCGGCCTGCAGGAAGCTCCGGTCGTCGCCGGGCGGCATCCCCCGCATACCGACGCACGGCATCCCGCGGCGGGCGCAAGCCAGCTGCAGGAGGTGCGCGGGCGATCCGTCGGGCGAGGTGGCCTGCGGGCCGTAGAGGAGCGTGTCGCCGTAGCCGACGACGTCGACGTTGACCATCGCCGCGACCTCCGCCGGGTCGAGCGACTCGACGAACGCGCGGGAGCCGACGAGGCCGATCTCCTCCATGTCGAAGAAGACGATGCGCACCCGCCGGCGAAGCGGGACGTCCCGCAGCGCGTCGGCCAGGTGCAGCAGCACCACCACGCCGGCCCCGTCGTCGACCATGCCGTCGCTCAGCTCGCCGCTGGGGAGGCGCACGGAGTCGATGTGAGCGCCGACGATCACCTCCGGCGTGCCGTCGCCGAAGGACACGACGACGTTGCGCCCCTCCGCGCGCGGATCCTCCTCCGCGCCGATTCCGGGGAAGGTCTCCACGGAGTAGGAGAGGCCGCGCTGCTCCAGCATCTCGAGCAGGGTGTCGACCCGCCGGTCGTTCGTCGGCTGCACGAGGCGGCGCGCTTCCTCGACCGCCGCCTCCGTCAGGGCCGGCAGCGCCGAGCGTGCCGAGGCCGGCTGCGGCCGGCTCTGCTCGCCCTCTGCCGGCCCCGCGCATCCACAAAGGGCTGCCGCGAGGACCAGCAACCCCCAAGCCCCTCGGGCTCTCCATCCCATTCCATCGCTCCCTTCCGCGCTGCCGATACGCGGCTTCGTTCCGCTTCCGGCCGTTCGGCCGATGATAGAAGAACGCGGGCCCGTCGCGAGCGACGCGGCGGGAGGGAGGGGATTCCTGCGCTACGCGGTGCGGCGCCGACGGTCGGAGGTAGGACCGGCGACCCGCCGGGTCTGGAGCGCGCCGGTCGACGCGGAGCGTGGGGCATGATGAGGCTCGTCCTCTTCGTCGCGTTGCTGGTCTACGGCATTCCGCTGTGGAAGCTGCGGTACCGCTGGCGGTCGACCCTCTACCGGCGCAGCGACTGGAAGATCAACGTCCTGCCCTGGTTCGGCCGCGACACCGCGGCGCTCTTCACCAATGCCTGGTTCCGCGACGAAGCCGAGCGGCGAATGGCGGCGCGCTACCGCTGGTACGTGCTCGGCTACGTGGCGCTGCTCGCCGGGTTCCTCTGGCTTCCATGACCGCGCCGGGGCGGGCGCCCGGGTGCCCGCCGGCTCCCTGCTCGGCCGGACCAAGCCATAATGACGAATGGCTGAGAGACCGAACGACATCCCGCGCGGCGCCGCCGCGCCGGGCTACGCCCGCGCGCCAGGGCATCGCATCGCCTTCGTCCCCCGCCGCGTCCGCGTGCGCGTAGCCGCGGGCGAGACCGAAATCGCCTCGACCGATGACGTCGTGGCGCTCGAGGAGAGCGGGTACCCGACGCGCTACTACCTCGCCCGCGACGGCGTCGACATGACCCGCCTGGCGAGGGCGGAGAAGACGACGTTCTGCCCTTTCAAGGGGCTCGCCACCTACTACGTCATCCACGGCCCCGACGGCGAGATCAGCGACGCGGCATGGAGCTACGAGCGGCCGTACCGCGAGGCGGAGCTCGTGCGCGACCGCTTGGCGTTCGACGCGGGGGTGGTGAAGGAGATGGTCGGATCGGCCTCGTGACCGCGCCGTTGCCTCCGTGACTCGGCCGCACGACGTGGGCCAACCTTGAATTGGCGCCACTGTTATTCAAGGATGCGCGCTATCCTTGACGACGAACGGCAAGCTCTCCGCACGGCTCGGCTTCGTGCGCGGCAGCGTGAGCACCGCGTTCCGGGCGCCGACGCCCGGCCAGCAGCAGGGGTTCAACCTGTCGAGCTGATCTGGAAGCAGAACATGGCACGCTTGGAGGAGCGGCGCTGGGAGGGCGACCCGGCCGGCCTCGCCCGGCGCGACCGGCGGCCCTGCCTGTACTCGGTCTACCTGCCCGATCCGTTGGCCGGTCGCCGGTTCGTTCTCGACGGCGATGTCGCGGCGGACGTTGCCGACGCGGAGGCTGCGCTGGTGAGGCTCGATGCGACCGCGACCGCCCTCGGCGGGACCGAGGCGTTCGCTCGCCTGCTCCTTCGCGCGGAGTCCGTGGCTTCGTCACACATCGAGGGCCTCGAGGTGGGCGGCCGGCGTCTGCTCCGCGCCGAAACGGCGCGACGACTCGGCGAAGCGAACCGGGACGCAACTGCTCTGGAGGTCCTCGGCAACATCGACGCCATGGCTTGGGGCGTGGAAGCGGTCGAGCCGGGCGGTTCGATCACCCTCGAAGTACTGCTCGAGGTGCACCGCCGCCTCGTGACCGGGACACGCCTGGCGGTCCACGGGGGCCTCGTCCGCACCGTCCAGAACTGGATCGGGGGCAGCAGCTACCATCCCTGCTCGGCGGAGTTCGTGCCGCCGCCTCCGGAAGCGATGGACCGCCTGCTGAGCGACCTGGTCTCCTTTCTGAACGACGCCACACTCCCGACTCTGGCGCAGGCAGCGATCGCGCATGCACAGTTCGAGACCATTCACCCCTTCGTGGACGGCAACGGGCGCGTGGGGCGGGCGTTGATCCCCCTCATCCTGCGCCGGCGCGGGCTCGGGCTGCGTGTCTTCCCGCCGGTCTCCCTGATTCTGGCGACCTGGTCACGGGACTACGTTGCCGCGTTGACGGGGACGCGCCACGTCGGTGAGGCGGACTCTGCCGAGGCGCTGGAGGGGCTCAACCGCTGGATCGCACTCTTCGCTGCAGCGTGCCGCCGGTCGACAGAGGACGCTGGCCGGTTCGAGGCCGGCGTGCGCGCAATGCAGTCGTCGTGGCGCGAGCGAGTTGGTACCGTCCGCCGCGATTCTTCCGTACACAGGCTCATCGACGCGCTGCCCGCGGCGCCGATGCTCACGACCACTACGGCTGCGCAACTGATCGGTCGGTCGTTCCAGGCCACCGCCCACGCCGTCGAGCGGCTTCGGGAAGCCGGCGTGCTCGTCCAGGTGAACGTCGGGCGGCGCAATCGCGCCTTCGAGGCCCCGGAACTGATCGAGGCATTCACCGCCCTGGAGCGGCGGCTCGCAAGCCCCCGCGGGGATACGCGCGTGTCCGCGCCCGTGCGCCGCGTGCCCCGGCGGCGGGTAGAGTGAGCCGTGAGTCGCTGCCCGACCGGCGGCGACGCAGGAGCTTCGCGCAGGCGCAGACAAGCGCCGTCGACTCGCCCGTGAGCCGAAGATCGATCGAAGCGCGCACTCTCCAGTGGCTGGCGGCGGGGGCCGCCGCCGGAGGAGGACTTGAGCAATGAGCGCGAACACCACACACGGTCACGTCCGCGAGCACGGGAGCCTTCTCGCGCAGGTCGAGAAGCGGACCCTCGTATGGATCGCCGAGCGGCTGCCCCGCGCGGTTAACTCGGATCACCTGAGCATCCTCGGTCTCGCCGGCATGGCGCTCGCGGGCGCCGCGTTCTGGGCGTCGCACTGGTTCGACGCCGCCCTGGTCGTCGTCGTCGTCGCGCTGGCCGTGAACTGGTTCGGCGACAGCCTCGACGGCACGCTCGCCCGGGTGCGCAACCAGCAGCGGCCGATGTACGGCTTCTACGTCGACCACGTCATCGACGTCGCGGGAGCCGTGATGCTGTTCGGGGGCCTCGGCCTGTCGCCGTACATGACCCTCGAGGTGGCGCTGGCGCTGACCGTCGCCTACCTGATGATCTCCGCCGAGGCCTACCTGGCGACCCACGCCCGCGGCGTCTTCCAGATGGCGATGTTCAAGGTGGGCCCGACCGAGCTCCGCATCCTGCTGGCGTTCGGGACGCTGTATCTCTACTACAAGCCGAGGGTGGTGCTGGCCGGCTCCGAGTACCTGCTGTTCGACGTCGGGGGCGTCGTGGCGACGGCCGGGATGTGCGGCGCGTTCGTGCTCTCGGCGGTGCGCAACACGCTCGCTCTCTACCGCGCCGAGCCGATTCCGCGGCCCGGGCCGCCGCGCCGTCACGAGCAGTCCGCGGAGGCTGGCGACTCGGCGTCCGACCCGCGCGCGGAGGGCGGCCGAACGATGCAGTCCAAGGCGCTTGCCTCGGTCACGCTCCTGGCCCTGACCGCCGGCGGCGTGACTGCAGCCGGCGTGCCTGCGAACGCCGCTGAGCTCCATCCGCGGACCGTGGCCGCCTGGAACGAGTACGTCGCGCTCACGGAGCAGCGGATCGCCCGGGAGCTCTCCGCCGCCGGCGACTTCTTCGTGCAGGACTTCGACCCGGACGCGGCGGCCGTGCGGCGCGCGGTCCTCGAGGGCGAGGTGCCCGTGGCCCGCATGCGATCGCGCGGTCCGGCGGGCCGGACCATCGACGTGCCGAAGGGGGCGATTCACCACTGGCGCGGCAGCATCTTCGTTCCGGGCGTCACGCTCGACGACGTGCTCGACGGCGTCCGGAGTCCGCTGCGCCAGGAGGATCTGCAGGAAGATGTCCTCGAGTCGCGCGTGCTCGAGCGCGACGCCGACCGCGTGCGCGTCTTCCTCAAGCTCCGCCGGAAGAAGCTCGTCACCGTGCACTTCAACACCGAGCACGAGATGCTCTACGCACGGCACGGCGCCGGGCGCGCCTCGAGCCGCAGCGTGGCGACGCGGATCGCCGAGCTCGATGACGCCGGGACGCCGGACGAGCGCGAGAAGCCGGTCGGAGTCGATCGGGGCTTCCTCTGGCGCCTCAACTCCTACTGGCGCTACGAGGAGGTAGCCGGCGGCGTGATCGTCGAGTGCGAGTCGATCACCCTCAGCCGTTCCATCCCCTCGCTCGTGCGCTGGATGGTGAAGCCGCTCATCGAGAGCGCGGCGCGCGAGTCGATGGAGCGCACGCTGACGTCGCTGCGGGAGCGTTTGATCGCGGGCGCCGGCGGCGCGGCGGAGATGCGAGTCGCCAGCGCCGGCTCTCCGGGAGGGCGGGCTCAGTGACCGGGGCGCCGCCCGCGGTAGCGGTAGAGTGCCGGCGGCCGCGGGCGCGCCCCAGGACGTCCGCACCCGGACCGACCTTCCCGGGTGCGGATGGAAGTGGAAGGGCCCGTCGCGGCGCTACTCCGGCGCCGGGACGTAGGCCAGCCGGTCCCCGCGGTACGACCCCAGCCACAACTCGTCGCCGATGCGGATCGCGGTCGTCGACGAGATGAAGCCCGGCATCGCGGGGTGGACGAAGACGCGCTCGAACTCGAGGGTCTCCGGATCGATCTCCGCCACGTTGCTCGTCTCCAGCGTCGGCTCGCGCGGATCGGTGATGGAGTTGTCGTCCTTGTCGGTGTGGCCGGCGGCGTAGATGACGGAGCCGTCGAGGGCCATGCGGAGGTTGTCGGGCCGGAAGCCGAGCTGGATGACGTCCTTCCGGACGGGAGTGACGCCGCGCGACAGCCGCGTCAGCTTCTCCTCGGCCCAGCCGGCGATGTAGAGGAGCTCCCCGTCGGCCGACACCTCGATGCCGTTGGCGGCGGTGTCCTCGCTCTCCGGCAGCACCTCCCACCCGCTGTCGGCCTGCCACTCCCAGACGCCGATGCCGGCGTTCGTGGTGGCGAAGCCGCCGCCCGGCAGGGCGACCACGGAGTTGAGCGTCGCCCCCTCCGGTGCCACCGCGCACCCGGTCCAGGTCACGCTGGGCGGTCCGTCTCCGGCGTCGACCTCGAAGAACTCGATCGACTCCCGCGGGCCGTGGTGGACGACGAGCAGCGTGTGGGTGTCGTCGGCCCCCGGATCGAGGTACAGCCCGTGCAGCCGCGAGATGTCGGGATTGGCAAGGTCGAGTGGGCCGGGGCAGTCGGGATACGCCTCGGCGTCGAGCCGCGATGCGCTCTCGGGCGTCGGGAACAGCACCGACGCCGTCTTGTCGGCCACGTGCACGAGGTGCAGGCGCCCCCCCTCGCGGGCCCCGGACGCTATCGCCCACTCGGCGCCCGGGAGGACGGCGATGTCCTCGGGGCTGACCATGTCGCAGAGGAACTGCACGTCCCCGACGGGGTCGCAGGGGTGCTCGCCGGTGACCGCGAACTGCGGGATCTCCACTGCGGGTTCGGCGGCAGGCTCCGGTTCGGGCGCCGGCGCGCCGCACCCTGCCGCAATCATCGCGCCCATCCCGAGTGCCGCCAGCTTCGCCGCGGTCATAGAGGTCCTCCTCCCAGGCTCCGAGGTCGCGACAGCATACCACCGGGCCATGCTGCGCCCCGGTCACGTCCCCGTTGGACGCAGGTACTACCTGGTGCTACTGTCGCACAGGAGGCCCAGGTGACCATCAAGTCGCCCGTTTCGCTTTCCGACGAGCAGCACGCCTTCGTCAGGGCCCTCGTGGAGACGGGCCGGTATGCGAGCGTCAGCGCCGTACTGCAGCTGGGCCTCGATCTGCTGCGAAGGCGGTTGGAGAACGACGAACTCGAGCGCATGGCGCTCCGCGAGGTTCTGGCCCGCCGCTGCGAGGGCGAGTTCGTGACCGCGAAGGGGATGGATCGCCGGCTGGCCGAGCTGATTGGAGCCAGGCGCCGGTCGCAAGGCCTTTCGGCTTGAGTTCTCCGCGGACGCCGAGCGCGACTTCGCGCTGATCTTCGATCATCTTTGCGACAGCTACCGGGCTTCGGCGAGGACGTGCACGCCGCGTTCGATCACGCGGAAGCGCGGGTGATGGAGATCCGCGCGGCCGCCGACCGCATCCTCACGGCACCGCCGGGGCGCGACGACGTTCCCTGGTCGATGACATAATGCCGCCGATGCCGCCTCCCTGGTTCACCCGCCGGCAGCTCCTGCGCGGGGCGGCGGCCGGGATAGCCACGCTGGCGGCACGGCCCGGCGCCCGTCCCTCGCGGGAGACCGGCGCCGTCCTGCACGCGATGACGCAACCCGCGGACGACATCGGACCCTACGCCGACGGCGTGCTGCCGCCGGGCGTCCGCTCGCGCTTCGTCCCGAACGTGAACGGCCTGCGGATGCACGTGCTGGAGGCCGGGTCGAGGGCCGAGGCGCGGGCCGGCGTCCTGCTGCTCCACGGCTTCCCGGAGCTCGCCTACAGTTGGCGCCGGCTGCTGCCGGCTCTCGCCGATGCGGGCTACCACGTCCTGGCGCCGGACCTGCGGGGCTACGGCCGCACCGACGGCACGGACGTCGGCTACGACGACGACCTGCGCCCGTTCCGGATGCTGAACGAGATCCGGGACATGCTGGCGCTGGTGTCCGCCTTCGGCTACCGGAAGGTCCACCTCGCCGGGCACGACTTCGGATCGCTGGTGGCGTCGTGGTGCGCGGTCGCGCGGCCGGACGTCTTCCGCTCCGTCGTCCTGATGAGCGCGCCGTTCGGGGGAACGGCGGCGCTGCCGTTCGACAACGCCGACGCCGATCCGCCCGGCGCGGACGCCGCTCCGGCGCCGGACATCGATGCCGACCTCGCCCGCCTCGACCCGCCGCGCTGGCACTACCGGCGCTTCTACGCCACACGGGAGGCGAACGACGACCTGTGGCGAGCGCCGCAGGGGGTGCACGACTTCCTGCGCGCCTACTACCACATGAAGAGCGGCGACTGGAGCGGCA
>JAPOWL010000689.1 GCA_026707615.1 Acidobacteriota bacterium
GCTCGAGCACCCGCGGTTCGCGCGGGGGGCGGTCGACATCGGGTTCGTCGACGACGAGCGGGCGGCGCTCGCGGGAGGCGTTGCCGACGAGTCCGTGCTCGCCGCGGTGACGGCGGCCGCCGCGCGGGCGGGGAGGCAGGGGCCGCATGCTCCGACGCCCGGCGCGCCCGCTGCCGCGGCCGGAGCGGGGGTCGACCCCTGGGTGGCGCTCCGCGACTGGCGGCTCTGATGGGTACCCCCTCGAGGCCCCCGGCGCCGGCGGCGGTGACACCCCGCGAGCTCCTTGTCCGCGCCGGCGGCTCGACCCGCCGCGTCCGGGTGGTGTCGGACACGGTCGTCGAGATCGACGGCCGCCGGGTGGCCGTTCAGGTGGCGCCGGCAGGCGACGCGGAGTTCATCGTCACCGCCGGCGAGGCGCGCCACACGGTCCATGTGGCGGTGGACGGCGAGCGGACGTGGGCCGCGGCGGCCGGTGAGTCGTTCGAGATCGAGCCGGCCAGCCTGGCGGCGGCGGATGCCGCCCCCGTCGCCGGCACGGCGGCCGCAACCACGCACGGCCCGGCTCTGCAAACCGATGCCGGCGCTGCGGGCGCTGCCGGTGCTGCCGGCGCCGACCTCTCGGCGCCGATGCCGGCGACGGTCACCGCGGTCCTCGTAGGCCCCGGGGACCAGGTGTCCGCGGGCGACCCGGTCGTCCGCCTGGAGGCGATGAAGATGGAACTGGTCGTAAGCGCGCCGCACGCGGGGCGTGTCGCGGCCGTCCACTGCCGCAACGGCGATCTGGTGCAGCCGGGGCGCCCGCTGGTGGCCCTGGAGGGCACAGACTCCGGGGAGCGTGCGCCGTAGAGGGAGCGGCGGACCGGGAGCCTGCAGCACGCGCGATTTCGGCGTTGCTGCCGCCGCCGACCCCCACGCGCCCGTCAGGGCGCGCTATGCGGGTTGCTCCGCCGGCGCCGTCTGCGCCGCGTCGCCCAGCTCCGCCTCGATCACCTCGACGACGTCCGTGTAGTCCTGCATGTCGATGGCGTCGTAGTCGGGCGGGCAACCGAAGTCGCGCGGCTGCGGGGCGGTCGGGTTGCCGAGGGTCACGCACAGCCCGCAGCCGATGCACTTGTCGATGCGCACGGCGCAGACCATCCGTCCGTAGACGTCCGGTTCCTCGACGATGCAGTCTTCCACGGGACACGCCGCCTGACAGATCGAGCAGGCGAACGCGCCGAAGCAACGCTCCGGATCGATGACCGCGATCCGCTTGGGGGGCCTCTTGCGAGGCTTGTTCATCAACTTCGTCCACATGGCCGTGCCAAGTATACCGGAACCGGACCCCGGGACCAGCCCCCGGGAACACGCGGGGCCCGGCGAACCCGGCCCGCCGCTCGCGGCCCGACGACTCCTGGCGACGCCCCAACGGATCGTCCACCCCCGCCGGGCCGGCCTGCGGCGCAGACTCTAGGTGGAGCGGCCGCGCGCCGCGATCTCCCACACCGCCTCGACGATGCCGCCGCGGACCGCGTACATCCGGTCGTAGAGGTTCACCACCGGGTCGCAGTGCGACACGATCAGCTCCAGCTTGTCGCCGACCGCGTAGGTCCGGCTGGCGTCGTCGCCGTAGCGGATCGAGCCGAACTCGTCCGAGCCGGAGGTGTAGCTCATCCCCTGCTCGCCCTTCACGATCGACCACGGCCGGTTGATGGTGCACGCCTTGGCGCCGGCGTCGGTGGTCGCGCGCCCCTCGTACTGCGCGTTCAGCACCGTCGTCAGGATCGTGAGGGCGGGCTGGAAGTCGCGGTAGACCTCCGGGTCGTCGGCGCCCCCGATGCCCAGGTACTGCGCGTCCATGAAGACGTAGCTCCCGACCTGCACGTCGGTGAAGCCGGGGGTCTGGTGGTCGATGTTGTAGGTGCCGGTCCCGCCGCCGCTGAAGATCTCGGTGCTCAACCCCGACCGCACCATCCGCTCGCAGGTATCGGCCGCCGCCGCCAGCCGGTCGAGCGTCTGCGCCTGCCGCGCCTCGAAGCCCGTGACGTGCTGCGACCCGCCGTCGTAGCAGAGGATTCCCCGCAGGCGCAGGCCCGGGAGCCGGTCGACGAGCTGCGCCAGGGCCAGCGCCGGCTCGCCCGGCGTGATTCCGGTGCGGTGCCCCCCGGGGTCGACGTCGACGACCACGTCCGCAACGACGCCCGCCGCCTCCGCCGCCTCCGACAGGTCGCGGGCGTTGGCCGCCGTGTCCGTCGCCTGGACGAACGCCGGACACCACTTGCGGAGGTGCATCGCCCGGCGGATCTTGAACGGGGTGACGTTGCTCGTCGTCATCAGGAGCCGGTCGATCCCGTGCTCGAAGAGCGCCTCCGCCTCGCTCACCTTCGCCACGCAGATGCCGACCGACCCGGTCTCGAGCTGGCGGCGGGCGATCGCGGGACACTTGTGCGTCTTGGCATGGGGCCGGCTGCCGATGCCGTTCCGCTCCATGGTCCGCTGCATCGTCGCGAGGTTCGCGTCGAGGGCGTCGAGGTCGACGACGAGCGCCGGCGTGTCGAGGTCCCGCACCGAGACGCCGAGTGACGAGAGGGCCGGCCCTGCCTGCGCCGCGAAGGCGGACATCTCGGCCCCGGAGTAGCCCTTGACCGGCGCAGGCACCCAGACGGCGGCTCCGGCTCCGGCCGCCTGCAGGAAGTGACGTCGCGAGAGGGGCATGGTCATGGCGCCCAGCCTAGCATGTGTCCAGGGGGAGACTCCTCGACGGCGTGGCCTCGAAGCACCGCCTTCATCGTCGGGGCCGGCATCGGAGGCCTCTCCGGCGCCCTGCTCGAAGCCGTCGGTCCCGACGCGATCACGCTCCGGAGCGCTGTGACCGGATTCCCGGCCACCGACCACGGCGTCGACGACGCCCGGCGCTCGCCGCGCGGGACGACGGCCGGCGCGGCCCGGCCCGGCATTGGATCGCCAGGGTCAGCCGAGCATGAAACTCACCGTTGACCGGTCATTCTTGCCCTTGGGGGCCGGTATGGGTAGGCTCCTGCAGCGCAGGGAGAGTCCATGCCGCGAAAGCCGACGGAGCTGTTGCCCGGAACCCTCGACCTGTTGATCCTCAAGGCGATCTCGCTCGAGCGCCAGCATGGTTACGGGGTGCTGCTCCGCATCCGTCAGATCACCGGCGAGGCGCTCAACGTGCCGCAGGGTTCGCTCTACCCGGCCCTCAATCGACTCGAGCACCAGGGGCTCATCGAATCGGAGTGGGGGGAGAGCGCCAATCGGCGCCGTGCGAAGTACTATCGCCTCACTCGCTCGGGGAAGCGGCGCCTCCGCGAGGAGAAGGCCGGCTGGGAGCGGCTGACCGTCGCCATGGCGGCGGCCCTCCGAACGACGCCGGACGAGGTGTGAGCGGCGAGCGCGCGGAAGCGGCCCGGGAGCCGCTCCCGCGCGACGCCGCGACGCCCGCCGTGGGGTCGAAGGGTCCCGTCGACCGTCAGTCGAGGCGGACCCGGTCGAACTCGTCCCAGGCGGACATGTCCGACAGCACCACCTCGTCGCCCGGCTCGAGCCCCTCGAGGACCTCGATCGTGTTCACCGACGCGCGCCCGAGCCGGACGCGCGTCCGCGATGCGCCGCCATCCTCGTCGTTCAGGCGGAAGAGGCTGACCGTGCTCTCCTCCTGTCCGAACACGGGCCGCCCCACGTAGACGACCTCGTCGAGGCGCTCGAGCTCGATCGTCCCATCCACCGTCAGGTCCGGACGCGCCCCCCTCGGCAGCGCCCCCTCCAGCGTCACGTCCACCGTCACCGTCCCGTTCTCCACCGCCGGATCGATGCGCACCACGCGACCGGCGATCACGCCGTTCCTCGTGTCGACCGACGCCACCTGTCCGATCTGCACGTCCTTCGCCTGCGTCTCGGCTATCCGCAGCTCGGCCTTCAGGACCGTCGGGTCGCCCACGCGCGCGAGGTTGGCTCCCGCCGTCACGCGCTGGCCCTCGTCCAGGGGAACCTGCTGCAACACCCCCGTCATCCCGGCCCGCACCCGCAGGTCGGCCACCTGGTCCCGGCGCAGCTCCCACAACGCCCGCAGCCGGTCCACCTCGGCCTGCTCCACCGCCAGCTTCGCCGCCATCGTGGTCTCCGACATCCGCAGACGCTCCTGCTCCAGCGTGAACCGCGTCTCCTGCTCACGCTCCGTCGCCTGCTTCCGCTCGAGCTGCAGCGACGACACCAGCCCGTCCCTCGCCAGCTCCGCGTCCGCCGCCGCCTCCAGGCGCGCCACCGTCAACGCCGCCTCCACGCTCGCCAGCGTCGCGCGCTGCAGCAGCAGGTCGCTCTCCAGCTCCACCCGCCGGTTCTCGTAGCGCGTCTCGGCCGCCCGCAGGTTCAGCTCGGCTTCCTCCGCCTGCTGCTCGAGCTCCGGATTGCTCAGCTCCACGATGACCGATGCCGGCGTCACCTCGGCCCCCGGGTCGATCACGATCCGCTCGACGTTGCCCTCCGTCGTCGCCGGGATCCAGCGGATCTCCTCCGGCACCAGAGTCCCCGTCCCCCGCACCTGCCGCACCATCGGGCCGCGCTGCACGGTGTCGATGTAGACCGTGTTGCGGTCCACGCGCGGGGCGGCCGGCTGGAGCTGCTGCACGCCGAACGTGATCAGCACGATGACCACGGTCGCGAGGACCCCGTACGCCCCCTGCCGGATCTTCTTCTTTCGCGCGAGATCCGGTCGGGCGATGTCCATTGCGGACTCGCCGAACCGCCGGGGGCGCGAAACGGCGCCCTTGCCCGGCGCACCGGACGGCGCGGCCGGCATCCGGGGCGAAGGCGGGGCCGGCGCTCGCGAGACGTCCCGGCTCGCGGCACGGTCATCCGGACGTGGAACCGACCGGTCCGGGCTCGCCGGCGCCGGGCGCGCCGCGGGTCGGGACCTCTGCCCCTTGGGTGCCATCTCGGACTTGGGGGTGATCATGTCGCGCCACCTTCTCTTGTCGGATCTCTACAACAGTGGCCCGGCCCGAGCGGATCTGTCAAGCGCGTCGTCAGGGCGCACCGGCGGGCATCCCCAGGTGGACCAGGACGGCGGTGACGGCGAGGAGGACGATCGCCAGGGCCAACTCGACGCGCGCCGAAACCAGCAGGGCGGCCATGCCCCGGGCGTCGCCGAGGCGCGGCGTCAACCGGCGCCAGTTGTAGGCGCCCACGGCACCCACGGCCGCGAACAGCCCGACCTTCAGCAACAGGGTTCGGCCGTAGGCCGTCGACCAGAGCTCCGCGACGGCGTCGAAGTAGAAGACGGCGGTGACGACGCCGGACACGGCGATGGTCCATACGGCGGGTATCGCCAGCCGCGAGAAGCGTCGCACCAGGACGCCGATGCGCGGGTGCGTGGCGGGGTCGCGGGCGAGACCGAGCGCCACGGCGACGACCGCGGCCAGCGTGCCGATCCACAGACCCGCCCCCAACCCGTGCGCGACCTGCGCGATCCAGGGCAGGCTCGACGCCGCGCTCATGGCGTGACCCGTCAGCGGGAGCGCTGCCCACGCCCCGACCGCCGCCGCGCCGGCCACCCACCATCCCGCCCGCGGTTGCCGCGCCCACCAGGCCACCCCGGCCGCGGCCGCCAAGGCCAGCCCCGCCTGCGGCTGCCAGCGGGCTCCCCAGCGGCTGTCAACGCCGACGATCCGCACCAGCTCCAGCGTGACCGCCTCGTCGAGCCCGAACACGGACCACGTCTGGGCATGGAGCCGTGCCGCAGCGCCGAACAGCATGGCGGCGGCCGACCCGGCGGCGATGGCGATCAGCGTTCGCTCCGGGGTTCGACCGTCAGCCGCCGCTGCGGTCCCACGCGGCGCCGCCGCCAGCAGCGGCCGGCAGGCGACCGCGCCCGTGAGCCCGATGAGCCCGAGATCGGAGACCCACGTCGCCGCGGCCAACCAGGACAGGGCGATGGCCTCACCGGACGGCATCACGAGTCTGCATGACCCTGCCGAACACCGGCGCGCCGGCTCCGGCGGCAGCGCCGACGGGCCGGTGGGCCAGCGCGTCAGTCGGCGGCGAGCACGGTGAACGCGAAGTCGCCCCGCTGCGTGTGGCCGTCGTCGCCGGCCGTCCGCCACTGCACCGTGTAGTCGCCGCCGGCAAGGGCCGACGGCAGCATCGCCTTCAGCGACCTGTCGTCCTGGACCATGGTCTCGCCGACCGCGATCTCCCCGCCGGCGCCTTCGAGCGTCAACCGGCTGATGGCCGGATCCGGCGCCTGCGAGAACCAGACCTGAATGTGATCCGGCGACGCGGCCAGGATGGCGTCGGCCTCCGGCATCGACTTCTGCACCCGCAGGTGTGCGGTCGCGACGGCAACCGATGCGACGACCAGCACGAGAGCCCACACGACCGCGTTCCGCTTCTGCATCATTGCTGCCCTTCCCTCGTCAGCGCCGCCAACCCGTCGCCAAGCTCCGGGTCGGCCCCAGCCCCACCTCCCAGGAGCTTCCGCCGCAGGACTCACTCCGTTGCGTTCTGCGGCGCAAGCTCCTAGAACCCGACCTCCGCCCCAACATACGCGGTCCGCCCGACTTCCGCAATCCGCTGCCCCGTGAACGGGTTCAGCGAGTTGAGATGGTTGACGTAGAACGCGTCGGTCAGGTTCTGGATCCCGGCCCGGAGCGTCAGCCCCTCGACCAGCTCGGCGCCCGCCATCAGGTCGATGGTCGTCCACCCGGCGGTCGGCAGCTCGAGGCGGGTGGCGGCCACGCGGTCCTGGGCCGCCGTGTTCGTGACGAGCACCTCGAACCAGCGCGTACGGGACGGGTTGTGGATGTCGAGCGCGTACTGCTGCTCGAACGGCGGCACGCCGAACAGCGGCTCGTTGAACAGCACGTCCTCGGCGCGCACGAACGACCAGCCTCCCCGCAGGTCGATCCACGGCCCGGCGCCCGAACGGGCCCGCAGGTCGACGCCGGCGAAGCGGGCGGCGTCGGCCTGGACATAGCGGAACACGCGATCGGGGCTGAGCGGCAGCCGCCGGGCGAGGTTCGGATCGGGCGCGACGGTGATGTAGTCGTCGACGCGGCGCAGGAAGACGTCGACCTCGACGCTGGCCTGTCCCGCATAGAGCATCGTCCCCGCGTTGACCTCGACGCTTCGCTCCGGCACGAGGGCCGGGTTGCCCACGAACTCGGCCGCCGTCTGGAACTTCACGGCCGGGAAGCGGTCGGAGTAGCGCTCCAGCACGGACGGGCTGCGAACGGCGCGACCGACACCGAGGGTGACCAGCCAGCCGTCGGCCAGGCGCAGGCTGGCGTTGGCGGCGGCGCTGACGTTGGTGTTCGCCTGCGCGAACCGGTCGCCCGAGACGAGCAGCGCCGCACCGTGGCCGTTCCCCCCCGCGTGCCCGGCCTCCGCGTCATGACCACCGGCGGTCCCGTGGCCGCTGTCCGACTCATGACCGCTACCCGGCCGCTGGCCGCTGCCCGCCTCGTGGCCGCCGTGCGCCTCGTTCGCACTGCCGCGTCCGCAGAGCTCGGTCACGCAGTGGAAGTACCCGTGGCCCGTGTTCAGCCCGTAGGCCGGGATCGCGTTCCGGGCGAAGAAGGGGGTCACCTGCCCGATGTGGGCCCGCTCGCGGTCCACGCGTACGGTGGCGCCGATGGTGCTGCGCCCGTGCTCGAACAGCACCTGGGCGTACGCGCCGGCGTTGGTCAGGTCGGCGTCCGGCCAGACCGGATGCCGGTCGTGGTGGACCATCCCCGTGTCGCGATCGCTGATGGTCTGCCGGGCGTCCTGCCGCAGCCGGTAGGCGTCGAAGCCCACCTTGTAGCGCAGCGAACCTCGGCCGAGCGCCGCGTGGAACCGCCCCCCGAGCGTCCGGGCCGAGGCCGGCAGATCGACGCGGAGCGCGAAGGGCGGCGTCCGTCGGGAATCGCGGACCGCGCTCGGCTTGTTGTCGTTGTTCATCAGGTGGCGCTTGTCGTTCAGGTAGACCTGCCCGGCCACCTCCTGCAGGACGCCGCCGCCCGCCTGGTGCGAGAACTCGACGGCGTGGGAATGCGTCTCGAAGAACGTCGCGTCCAGGATGCGACCGGGATAGTCGATGTCGTTCTGGCGCTGCAGGCCGCCGCTGTACTCCACCAGCGTCTGCCCGCCGATGCGGGCCCCGCCGACCCAGCGCGTGTCGAACGACTCGTAGTCCCCCTCGACGCGGCGGCCGTTGCCGTCGGTGTAGTCGCTGCCGGTCCGCGTGTTGTGCTGCACGCCGAAGCGGATCCGCTCGGAGCTGCCGTGCAGGCTCGCGAAGGCGTCCGACGCGTTGCCGTTGGCCCCGTAGTTGTAGCCGGCGCGACCGCCCAGCTCCAGGCCCCCTCCGGAGAACGCCGGCCTGAAGGTCTCCGCGCGAATGGCGCTCAGCGTGCCGGCGCCCCACGTCAGCGCGTAGGGGCCGCGGACGACGCGCAGCGCCTGCAGGGCGTGCGGGCTGACATGGCTCAGTCCCGAGTCCATGCGCGCCGGGCCCGCCGCGAAGGTCCGGGTGCCGTCGACGAAGACGCCGATCTGCTCGGCGTAGAGCCCGCGCACCGACGGATCCAGGTTGATCGCACCGCGGCGGAGGGAGGTGACGCCGGCGTGGCTGCGCAGCGACTGGGCCAGGTCCTGCGACACCCGCCGCTCGATGTCGGGCGCGGCCACGACGAACTCCGTCGCCACCTCCGGCATGAGGGCCGAGACCGTCACCTCCTGCGTGAACGCCCCGACATCGAGGGTGAAGGGGACGTCGAGATGCCCTCCGAGGCCATCGCCGGCCACCCGGAGCGTCACCGCGCGGGGAGCGAAGCCTACCAGGGTCGCCCGCAGGGTGTATTCGCCCGGCATCACTCCGGCGAGCGCATAGCGCCCCGCCCCGTCCGTGATTGCCGAGTCGACGAAGGCGCCGCCGGGAGTGCCGAGCACTACCGCGGTGCCGGGCAGCGCGAGCGCCTGGGCATCGGTCACCGTGCCGGCGACCGTGACGCCGTCCGGCGCCTGCGCGGCACCGGGCACGGCAAGGGAGACGACGCCGAGCAGAGCGGCCGCAAGCCGCACGGCCGGACGAGCAGAACGCACCATGGAACCTCCGCCGGCGGACGCCGTCGCTGCGCGATTCGCGGGCACGCAGGCCCACCGGCGCGCGAACGCTCGGCGACACGCCGATCGACACCGGAACGCTTCTGGGAACAGAAAGGCGAGAGTGCGTTCAGGCGCGGGGCGGGGGTGACGGAGGGGTGCGGACGAACGAGGCGGCGGAATCACCCGCCGACGCAAGGAGGCCCGCGGCCGCGGGAGCGGCAAGGCGCTCGGTCTCGTCCGGCGTGAACCCGGTGAGGTGGAGCAGACCGAGGAGGGCGTCCTCCAGGGAACCGCAACCCATCATGCGGGCCCGGTCCTCCCCGGCGTCCGTGGCGGACTCGGCGGCGCGCTGCAGTGGACACATCGACCCGTGCTCGCCGCCGTCGCAGCAGGCGGGCACCGCGGAGCCGTCGGCGGCCAGGACCGCGCGGCAGCAGAGCGCCGCCGGGAGCAACGCCAGCGCGGCCAGCTTCCACGCCAGGACGGCGACGACGGTGCGGGTCCGGAGCGCACACATGGATCTATCGACCGTATCACAAGTGGGACCCGGTGGCGCGGCCAGGCCGAACGCCACCGCCCTGCGGCCCGGCAAGCTGTCACACGTGCGGCGTGCGCTGCGGGGCCGACCGGCCGGGGTGAAGGTGAACCGCCCGCTTGGAGGTGAACGTCCCGCATCCTGGATGCTCCCCGCGCGCGGGGAGCGTGCTCGCGGGCTCCGCGCGGGCTTGCGGTAGGATCCGGGACACTATGGCTTCGGTCTACGAACAGGTCTACAGGCACAGCCGGGACGACCCGGCGGGTTTCTGGGCGCAGGCGGCGGAACCGCTCTACTGGCACCGGCGCTG
>JAPOWL010000235.1:0-8220 GCA_026707615.1 Acidobacteriota bacterium
CCCCCAGGAGGACGCCGGCCACGAGGGACACTCCGGCCGCGAACGACAGCGTGACGAGGGACGGCGTCGCCACGACCGGCACGAGCTGCGAGTCCGGGAAGGCCAGTGCAACCAGCAGGCGCGTGGCGCCGACGGCCACGAGCAGGCCGACGACCCCTCCGGCTGCCGCGAGCAGCACGGTTTCCGCAAGGGCCTCGGCGACGATCTGCCGGCGCGTTGCGCCGATGGCGAGCCGCATGGCCGTCTCCTCCCGGCGCGCGACGGCGCGGGCCAGCAGGAGATTCGCCACGTTCGCGCACGCGACGAGCAGCACGAGACCGCAGATGGCGAGCAGGATCTGCAGGCTGGCTCCGTACTGCTCCCTCAGCGAAAGGCCCGCGAGACCGATGCCCGAGCCCGCCGGCACGACGCGAATCGTCTGGTTGGGCAGCTCGCGCAGGATGTCCGGCACGAGGCTGCTCGGGTAGTCGGCCTCGAACCGCATCCACCGGCGCAGGATCCCGGTGAGGCGGGGAGCCGCTCCCGCGATCGAGGAATCCTCCCGAAGGCGGCCGATCGCGAACAGCCACGGGGAGGTGGACTGCTGCAGCAGCGAGCCGGCACCGGCAATCAGCGGCTCGTGCTGCAGGGGGATCCAGAAGTCGGGAGGCAGCGCTCGAACGGTCTCGCCGAAGAACCCCGGCGCGGACACTCCGATCACCGTGAACGGGCGGCCCTCCACCACCAGCGTCGAGCCGACCACCGACGCATCCGCCCCGTAGGCTCCCTGCCACGTACGGTGGCTCAGCACGACGGCGGGCGGCGCCGAGGGCCGATCGTCATCCGTGGTGAACACCCGGCCGCGGAACGCGCCGACGCCGAGCGTGGAGAAGTACGTCCCGGTGACGTAACCGGCGCGCAGCGCTCGCGCTGCGGCGTCCTCCGCGCCCTGCCGCCGGACGCTCATCAGCGAGCCGCCCCAGTCGAACGCGGTGATGGCCTCGAACTCCGCCGCCCCGGCCGCCAGACGCTCGTACAGCGGAAACGGGAACACGCCCCAGCGCCCGTGGCGGCCGATGACGGTGGTGTCGTCCCCGTCCCCGATCCGGTACAGGCGGCCCGGGTCCGACACCGGCAGCGGCCGGAGCGCGACGCTGTCCAGGAGCGTGACGATCCCCGTCGTCCCGCCCATTCCGAGCGCGAGGGTGACCACGGCCGCCGCCGTGAAGCCGGGCGACATCCGGAGCCTGCGGCAGCCGTGGACGAGGTGCCGGCGAAGGCCGTCCGCGACGGACAGGTGCCGCACGTCGCGACACTCCTCCTTGACCGCCTCCATGCCGCCCAGGCGCGCCAGAGCCACGCGTCGGGCCTCCTTCGGCGTCATGCCGCGGCGGACGTTCTCCGCGGTCGCGAGCTCGAGATAAGCCTGCAACTCCGCGTCGAGCTCCCGTTCGAGGCGCCCGCGACGGAACAGGTTCACCAGGCGAGCGACGACTTCTCGCGGGCGGCTCACGGAACCTCCGGCGCATCCGTTTGGTGCGACCTATCGAGTTTCGACAAGTCTGGCCTTCAATCCTATCGGATGTCAATAGGTTGCGCCTTGCGGCAGCCGGCACCAGGGTCGCAGGAGCTGGGTTATGGTGGGCGACGGGCCGTATCGTCGCGAGCCGGAGGCCCGGCTCGAGGGCCCGGTGCTCATGGCCATGCTCGACCACAGCGCGGTGTCGCGGCCGATCGCGGCCTCCCAGCCCGGCCCGGCCCCGCTCCGGCGCGGCCGCGCGACCGGTCCTCGATGACCGGGGAGCCGATCCGGCCGACGGTCGGGGCCGTGCTGCGGGACCTTGCCGCGCGGCCCCGCCACTACCTCGTATCCTGCTGGAACTGGAAGTCGGCCGTCATGAGCGCCGTGATCCGCGGCGTGATCTTCTTCGTCGCCACCGTCCGCTCCGGCTTCGACGCCGCCACCGCGGCGTTCGCCATCGAGTTCGCGTTCCGCGCCGTCACGTCCGGCTTCTTCTCGTCCGTGACCCAGGCCTTCCGGCGGGCCACCCCGGACTGGGCGGCGACGCTGGTCGTGGTGGCGGGCCTCCCGTTCGTCGCGCACGTGCTCGAGTACGGCGTCCACTGGGTCGGCGGCACGGAGCGGCTCGGCCGGGCCATGGCCGCCTCGGTCGGGTTCACGGTCGTCTCCGCGGCCTTCACGCTCTACGTCATGCGCCGCGGCGCCCTGCTCGTCGGGGACGAGGACGACCGGCCGTTCCGGCAGGACCTGGCCGCGATGCCGCGGCTCATCGCGGGCTTCACCGCGGGGCTCGCGCGGGGCCTGTGGCGGCTGGTCACCCGCCCGTGGCGATCGAAAAAAACCCTCCAGCGGGTCGATTCGTGCTGATTTGGGACTATCGGCAGCCGCACGTCCTGCCGATAGGGGGATCGAGGCGACGGAGCGCACCGTGCGCTGACCACGGACTCCGAGTGGCCGCGCACCAGACGAGGCCGCCGGTCCGCCGGGCGGCGACGCGGCGCAGGGCGGATCGACGGCGAGGAGACATGCGATGCGAGCCGCGGCGAGGCTCGGGCTTCTCGTGATGACGGCGGCGATGCTGGCTGCGTCGCCGGCGGGGGGCGGCCAGTCCGCGGGGGAGCCGGGCGAGCCGCGCACCCCGATGATCGAGACGCTGGCCCCCGGCGCGTTCGATCCCGCCGTGGCCGCGCGGGCCGAGGTCCACGTGAGCTACCGCGTGGATGCGACGGTGCGGGTGCCCCTGCTGTTCGGCTCGGTGCCCGTCGCCGATCGGGCCGCCGTCGGAGTGGCCAGCTTCCGCGTGCGAGACCTGCCGGACCCGACCGGGCAGGCGACCCGCACGCTCCGCACATACGAGTTCTTCGCCGCATCGGACCCCGGGCGTGCCCGCGGCCTCAACCGGCTCGGCTTCCTGCGGGAGGCCGCCTGGATCGAGGAACACGTCACGCGACGGACGGTGCAGTTCGGCGTCGTCTCCTCGGACCGCTCCGGCTCGCGCAAGGAAGCGGAGCGAGACCTCGACGACGGCGACCCGGGCCGCACGCAGCCGGTGAGCGTCCTCGACACCGTCATCGGGCCGGGCGCGGCGCGCAGCGAGGTGGTCCGCCTGTCGGTCGGCGGGCTCTGGCGGCGGGCGGGCGACCTGTACGACGAGGTGCGCCCGCGCTGGGGATCCGAGCGGCCCCACGAAGCCGGCACGCTGGTCAACGACCCGCCGCGCTACGACCGCCCGATCGGGTTCCTGGGCGCGCTGCAGGCTAGCCTGCGCCAGGCGGCGGAAGCGGTTGCGTCGGGGGGCGGGTGCCCCGACGCGCGCCAGCGCTACGTGCACGACAACGGGCTCTACGTTCTCGCCCGCCGCGGTTGCCGGACCGACGCCAAGCGGGCCCGCATCCATCGGGAGGAGGGACTGGTCGGCGCCGGCGACGTCGTGCACCGGCTCGACTACCGCATCGAGACGGCGCGGGGGCGCCGGAAGATCGAGTCGTTCCGCCTCTGGGCGGTGCTGCCCGCGGCGGCGGCCGGGGCGCCGGACGACGGCGAGCCCGTCCTCCCCCTGGCCTTCGAGTTCCGGCCGCGGAAGTACCTTGAGCTCCGGGCGCGGCGCGTCCCGCCGGCGGCCGAGCCGGCGCCCCCGGCCGCCCCGGCGGCGACGACCCTCTCCGCATCCGTTTCCATGCCCGAGCAGTGACGGGGTGGGGCCTGCGCGCCCGCGCTCCATCCCGACAACCCTCGCCCGGTGCAACCGCTGGGCGACGGCGTGCTCCTCCGCGGCCGACGCCCGCCACCGCGCGCCACGATTTCACCCACGACAAGAAGGCGCCGCAGGAGTAGACTGCCCTCTGGGTACGTGCGGGGTCCCGGGCGCGCCGCGACCGGCCGTCCGGTCGCCGCTGCGGGCCGCGAAGGAGACGACGATGCGGGACCGGTGGAACGGCTCGAGCATTCCGGTGGCGCTGGCCGCGGCCGCGGTCGGCGCGGTCGTGACGGCGTCGATCACGAGCATCGCCGGGCAGTCGGAGGCGGGGCGGACCGTGGACGGGCGGCCCGACCTGAGCGGCATCTGGCAGGCGAACAACGAGGCCCACTGGGACCTCGAGGCCCACGCCGCGCGGCCGGGGGCCGTGACCCAACCGGGGGTGTATCCGTACGCCTACGCCGAGGTGCCGGCGGCGCCCGTCCTCGCGCTCGGTGCCGCGGCCGGCGTGCCCGGCTCGATCGGCGTCGTGCAGGGCGACGGGCGCATCCCCTACACGCCGGAGGCGCTGGCCACGAAGCAGGAGAACGCCGCCAACTGGATCGACCGCGACCCGGAGCTGAAGTGCTACCTGCCCGGGACGCCGCGGGCGATGTACATGCCCTATCCGTTCCAGATCGTGCAGAGCACGAACAAGATCCACATGTCCTTCCCGTTCGGGCAGACCGCGCGCACGATCCACCTCGACGAGGTGGAGCCGCCGCCCGACTGGACCTACATGGGGCACTCGGTGGGCCGCTGGGAGGGCGACACGCTGGTGGTCGACGTCACCGACTTCAACGGCAAGAACTGGTTCGACCGGGCCGGGAACTTCCACACCGACGCCCTGCGCCTCGAGGAGCGCTTCACGCCTATCAGCGCCGACGCCTTCCTCTACGAGGTGACCATCGACGACCCGAACGTCTTCACCCGGCCGTGGACCATCGCGATGCCGATCTACCGCCGGCTCGAGCCCAACATGACGGTCCTCGAATACCCTTGCATCGAGTTCGCGGAGGAGTTCCTGTACGGCCACCTGCGGAAGGAGCCGCTGGTGACCCGCTGGGAGGGCGAGACGCTGATCGTCGACATCACGCGCAAGATCCCCCCCGGCGACGCGCTCTACGACTGGTACCGCAAGTAGCGGACGGACCGGGAGGCCGGCGGCGGGGGCGCCTCGCGGCCTCGCGGAGCCGGATGGGAGGTTCGACATGAGACGACGCGTGCTCGAGCTCGTCGGCGTGGCGGCCGCCGTCGTGGCCGTGGCGCTGCTGCTCCGGCTGGCGCCGGTGCCGGTCGAGGGGCAGCAGGCGCAGGAGCCGCCCGACCGGAGCGATGCGGAGCCGGCCACCCCGACGCCGTGGGGCGAGCCGGACCTGCAGGGCATCTGGACGACGGACTACGAGATCCCGCTCGAGCGGCCCGCCCGCTTCGCCGACCAGGAGTTCCTGACCGACGAGCAGCGAGCCGAGCTGGACCGCGAGCGGGCGCGCATCATCGGGCAGGACACGCGCTACGCGGAGCGCGGCAGCGAGCAGGACGTGGGCGGGGCCTACAGCGCCGCCATCTTCCTCTCGCACAAGTTCATGGGCCGGCGGACGTCGCTCATCATCGACCCGCCGAACGGCCGCATCCCGCCCCTCACGCCGGAGGCAGTGGCGCGGCGCGACGCCATCCGCGAGTACCAGCTCGCGCTGATCCAGGCGACCGCGGTCTGCCGCGACAACCTGCCCTCCTGCGCGGGCGGCGAGTACGGTCCGCCGTCGCCGCGCCGCAACGAGCCGCCGCCGTTCTATCCGGCGACCGGCGCCGCGGCGGGCGGCTCGTTCAACCGCTCCGACCACCCGGAGGACCGCGGGCTCGGCGAGCGCTGCATGTCGGCCAAGCTGCCGGACTTCGGGGGTGCCGCCGGCTACTTCCTGCAGATCGTGCAGTCGCCCGAGACGGTGTCGATCTTCTACGACACCGGGCAGGGCCAGGGCTGGCAGCGGGTCATCCCGGTGACCGACCGGCCGCACCTGCCGCCGAGCGTCCGGCAGTGGTGGGGCGACTCGCGCGGCCGCTGGGAGGGCGACACGCTGGTGGTCGACGTCACGAACTTCAGCCCCAAGACCGACTACCAGGGCTCGCGCGAGAACCTGCACCTGGTGGAGCGCTGGCGCCGCGTCGACTCGGAGACGCTGGAGTACGTGGTCACCATGAACGACCCGACCACGTGGACCGCGCCCTGGACCGTCGCGCTGGAGCTCAGCCGGCAGAGCAACGAGCTGAATCGCATCTACAAGGAGCCGCGCTGCCACGAGGGCAACTACGGCATGCCGGCCCTGCTGCGGGGCGCCCGCGTGGAGGAGCAGGCATTCGCGGAGGGCCGCGGTCCCGACCCGGCCACGCTCTGCAGCGCGGGGTGCGGAGGCTTCGCGGCGGGCTTCGCGGACTCGGGTGAGGAAGTCAATCCGCTGCGGCGGTGACAGCTGTTCCAGTCAGGGGGGTAACGTGCGACGCAGACTCCTGTTCGGCGGTTCGATAGTCACGGCGATGATCGCGGCGGCGGCGGTGAGCGCCGTCATCACCGCGTCGATGACCGGCGCGACCGGCCAGGCGACGGGGGCGGACGTGCCCCGCACCACCGACGGCCGGCCGGACTTCAGCGGCATCTGGCAGGCGAACAACGAGGCCCACTGGGACCTCGAGGCCCATGCCGCGCGGCCCGGCATGGTGACCCAGCCGGGCCCCTACGGGTTCGGCTTCAACGAGGTGCCGGCGGCGCCGGTGCTGGCCCTCGGCGCGGCGGGCGGCGTGCCCGGCTCGCTCGGCGTCGTGGAGGGCGACGGGCAGATTCCCTACACGCCGGAGGCGCGCGCGATCAAGGAGGAGAACCAGGCCAACTGGATCGACCGCGACCCGGAGCTGAAGTGCTACCTGCCGGGGATCCCGCGCGCGATGTACATGCCGTATCCGTACCAGATCGTGCAGAGCACGAACAAGATCCAGATGGCGTTCGAGTTCACCAGCACGGCACGGACCATCCACCTCGACCAGGTGGAGCCGCCCCCCGACTGGACCTACATGGGGCACTCGGTGGGCCGCTGGGAGGGCGACACGCTGGTCGTCGACGTCACGGACTTCAACGGCAAGAACTGGTTCGACCGGGCGGGCAACTTCCACAGCGACGCCCTGCACCTGGAGGAGCGCTTCACGCTCCTCTCCCCCGACGCCATACACTACGAGGTGACGATCACCGACCCGAACACCTTCACCGAGCCCTGGCGCATCTCCATGCCGCTGTACCGCCGGCTGGAGCCGGACATGCAGCTCCTGGAGTACCGTTGCATCGAGTTCGTGGAGGAGTTCCTCTACGGGCACGTGCGGAAGGAGCAGCTCGTCCAGCGCTGGGAGGGGGAGACGATCATCGTCGACATCACGCGCAAGGTGCCGCCTGGCGACGCGTTCTACGATTGGTACCGCAAGTAGCGAGGCGTGACAACGAGAGACCATCGGCGCAGCAGGAGGGAGAAATCATGCGAGCAAGAATCGCCGTCGCAGTCGTGGGCGCCGCGCTCATGCTGGCCGGGGCCGACGGCCCGGCCGAGGCCCATCACGCGTTCGCGGCCGAGTTCGACGCCGACCGCCCCGTGAACTTCGAGGGCGTCGTGACGAAGATGGAGTGGGTCAACCCCCACGTCTGGATCCACCTCGAGGTGGATCTGGAGGACGGCACGACGGAGAGCTGGGCCTTCGAGGGCGGCACGCCGAACGTGCTGTTCCGCCGCGGCTTCACCCGGCGGTCCCTGCAGCCCGGCACGCGGGTGGTCGTCGACGGCTACCAGGCCAAGGACGGCACGAACCGCGCCAACGGCCGGGACCTGACGTTCACCGACGGCACGAAGCTGTTCCTCGGCTCGTCAGGCATCGGGGCGCCCTACGAGCTCCGGCCCGAGCAGCCGGGCAGGTAGGAGCCCTGCGCCACTGAACGGGCGATACGGGAGTCTGTGCTGCCGCAAGCGTTCGCATGGCGCGTGCTGCGGCGCAGACTCCTGACTTCGTTCCTCGCACCGGTGCGGCCCTGAACGGCGTGCGGCTCCGCTGACGCCGTCCGGGGCGCGGGCCGGCACGGCGTTCCCGCGCGGCGATGTCGAGCGACACGGTTCCCCGGGCAACGCCGGGCGGGACGGTGGGGCTGCCGGGGACGGGGCGCCAGCCGGAGGCGAAGCGCATCGTCCCGCTCTCGCTCGCGGCCGGCTTCGGGGTGGCGCTCGCCCCGGCGCTCGCTCTGGTTGCACTCGCCTTCTCGCCGCGGGTCCACCAGAACGCGACGCTCCTCGGGACGTTCCTCGGCGCCGCGTGCGTGCTCGCCGCGTGGAACCTCCTGCTCGTCGTGGCGTCGCTGCGCCGGCGCGACCCCGACCGCCCGCGCTTCGGCGACCTCCCGGGCCGCGGCCGCCTCAACCTCCTCGTCTGCTGCCAGGACGCCTTGGTCGACTTC
>JAPOWL010000235.1:8230-9905 GCA_026707615.1 Acidobacteriota bacterium
CCGCCCCCGGTCGCTCGAGCTCGCGCCGCGCGCCCAGCACTACCTCCAGGCCTGCGCGCAGGCCTCCGTGCTCCTCTACTGGGGCTGGCACTGGGCGCCGGTCTACGACGCGGTCCCGCTCATCGCCGGCCAGCTCGCCTTCGCCTACGGCTTCGACCTGCTCCTCGGCTGGTCCCGGCGCGACGCCCACCGGGTGGGCTTCGGCCCCGTGCCCGTCGTCTTCAGCATCAACCTCTTCCTCTGGTTCGGGGACGACTGGTTCTACTTCCAGTTCCTGCTGGTGGGGCTCGGCTTCGCGGCCAAGGAGCTGCTGCGCTGGGAGCGGGACGGCCGCCGGGTGCACATCTTCAACCCCGCGTCGTTCCCGCTCGCGGTCTTCGCCCTGGCCCTCATCGCCACCGGGACGAGCGGCCTCACCTGGGGGCAGGACATCGCCATCTCGCAGTTCTACCCGCCCCACATGTACCTGGCGATCTTCCTGATCGCGCTCCCCGGCCAGTACCTCTTCGGCGTGACGACGATGACGATGGCCGCCGTGGCCTCGACCTACGCCTTCGGCCTGCTCTACTTCGCGGCCACCGGCGTCTACTTCTTCTACGACTCCTACATCCCGATCGCCGTCTTCCTCGGGATGCACCTCCTGTTCACGGACCCGTCCACCGCGCCCCGCACGGAGTTGGGGCGCCTGCTGTTCGGCGTCCTCTACGGGCTGAGCACGGTCGCGCTCTACGTGCTGCTCGACCGCGCCGGGGCACCGACCTTCTACGACAAGTTGCTGCAGGTGCCGCTGCTGAACCTCTCGGTCATCGCCATCGACCGCGCCGTCCGCTCGTCGCCCCTGCGGCGCCTCGATCCGGCCGCTCTCGGCCGCGCCCTCGCGCCGCGGCGGCGCCACCTGGCCTACATGGGCGTCTGGGCCGTGGTGTTCGCCGCGATGAGCGCCGCGGGCGGCGCCGGCGACCGGCATCCGGGCCAGTGGCTGCCGTTCTGGCAGCAGGCCTGCGCCGACGGTCGGCCCCACGCCTGCCGCTACCTGGCGGCGAAGCAGTCGGGCCACTGCAACAGCGGCTCCGGCTGGGCGTGCAACGAGGCGGGCATCCTGCGGGCGGCGCTGGCGGCGCAGGGTGAGGCGCGTGTCGGTGCCGGGGCAGCGGGGGCCGTGACGGGGGTAGGCGGCGGTGCGGGGGCCGATCCGGGTGTGGTCGGAGAGGCGACGGCGGAGCGAGCGGATGTCCGCGAGGCCGAGGTCGAGGCCGCCCTCGCGTTCGCGCGCGGCTGCGAGCTCGGGTTCGAGCCGGCGTGCGCGAACGGGCGGGCGATGCGGGAAGCGACCGGTGCCGCGGCGTTCGAGCGCGCGTCGCCGACGCCAGCCGACTACCCGCTCGTCCTGCGGGGCAGCAAGGGCCCGATCACCGACCGCGATCCCGCGGCGCTCCAGGCCCGCGCCTGCCGCCAGGGATGGCCGGGCGCGTGCGAGTCGGTCGGGGCGGCCTCGCGACCTTGAGCCACGCGGCGGACGACTTCTGGCGCTGGTCTTGCATCACCCGGGAGGCGGCACGTGGGCCGGAGACCCTGCTGGCGCCGCCAGGTCCGTCGCGTTGCGTTCCGCGGCGCAAGCTCCTAGCGCCGCCAACCCGTCGCAGGCTCCGGGTCGGCCCCAGCCCCCACCGTCCCA
>JAPOWL010000467.1 GCA_026707615.1 Acidobacteriota bacterium
ACGACATGCCGGTGAGCTCCCACAGCAGGTTGCCGTCGAGGTCGTAGGAGCGCACCCGATCGGTGCCGTTGGTGACGATCTCGGTCCTGAGCTCGTTCTCCCAGATGAAGGGGGTCGCCCAGTTCGTGCCCTCATCCCTCGGGATGCGCCAGATCTCGTTGCCGGTCTCGGCGCTGAGGGCGAGCAGGTACGACTGCCCGTCGTTGTCGTTCACGATGTAGAGGCGGCCGTCGTGGAGCACAGGCGATGCGGCGGTGCCCCACTCGAGCCGGGTGGCCGCGGGCGCGACGTCGTGCGACCAGCGCACGTCACCGTCCGTCGCGTCGAGGCAGAAGACGCCGAGATTGCCGAAGTAGACGAACAAGGCGTCGCCGTCGGTCACCGGGGTCTCCGTCGCCAGGGTGTTCTTCATGTGGTAGCCGCCCGCCGGGGTGCCGCGATGCACCTCGCGTTCCCAGCGCACGGCGCCGGTGTCGACATCCAGCGCGTAGACCAGCCATCGGTGCTCCGCCACGGAGGGGCTCCAGGTCTCGCGTCCGCGATAGAGCCCGCCCAGAGGCTCTTCGACCGGCTCGGCGCTGACGACGGTCGTCACGTAGACGGTGTCGCCCCAGACGACCGGCGAGCTCCATCCGAGGCCCGGAAGCTCGGCGGCCCACGCGACGTTCTCCGTCGTGCTCCAACGGGTGGGCAGCCCCGAGGCCTCGGAGACGCCTCGCGCGCCCGGTCCCCGGAACTGGGGCCAACGGTCCTGGGCGCCAGCGGGTGCGCACCAGACAACGACGAGCAGCAGCGCGAGCATGTATCGACTCATCAGACTCCCTCGTCAACCCCCGACGACGCGCAGCTGCCCAGGCGACAGCGACGCCAGAGTGTTCAGAATGCTGCCCACAAGCGGTCGCAGATGAACCATGCGGTTCGAGGGCGCTCGAATGATGACGATCCGCAGACGAAGAGCGCGCAAGTCCTGCTGGTGCTGGAGGCCCCGATCCATGCTCAGCAGGACATCGAAACCCCCACTGGCACGCCGCAGCAGTTCCCCGTTCGTCGTCCCCGACCAGCCTGCTGCCTGCACGGTGCTGACCTCGTGACCAGCCAGCTCGGCGGCGAGAGCACGTGGCAGATTCTCGTCAAGCAGAACGCGCACGGGCCAGAACAGAATCGCGAGCCAGATCGAGCGCGGCAACCGCCTGGTGCTTCGAGACCGACGGAAACTGATCGAGAAACTGGTCGAGGGTCTCTCCCCCTTCCAGATAGTCGAACATCGACTGAACCGGCACCCGCGTGCCGCGGAAGACGGGCACCCCCCCCGAGATTTCCGGGTCGCTGTGGACGACCGAGAGTGCATCGACCATGCGGCCATCATACCGTCATCGATCCGGTCGCGGCGCACGCCGCTCTGGCTCGTCTTCGAGGTCCGATCCCGTCCGGGTCCGCTGGTCCGGGTCTGTCGCGGCTCCTGGCGCCCGCGTCTCACCCCCAGAATTCGGCGACCCGCTCGATGACCCAGGAGCTTGCGACGGCGCTCAGGCCGTCCGGGCCGGGGGCACGGCCCCCTGTCGTCACGGCGCCTCGACTCCGAAGGTTGCCTGCTGTGCGGCAATGCCGCATGATGGGTACAGGCCGGAAGCACCTCTACCTCACGCGTTCCTATGAACGCGCCATTCGCAAGCTGACGGCCTACGCGAAGGCGGATCGCGACGACCTGACCGCGACGGACCGGAAGGCGATGGCGCGGCTGGTAGCGGAAACCGAACGGGAGAGGCGGAGACGATGACGACGGACCGCACCGGCATCGGACAGGAAATCGAAGCGGCGCTGGGAGAGGTCGTCGCCCATGTGCGCGGCGAGGCGGCGCTGCCCTGCCGAGTCGTGGAGGCCCCCGCCGCCGACTGGATCGTCGCCCTTCGCAAGCGGCTGAAGCTGAGCCGGCGGAAGTTCGCGGACCGTTTCGGCCTCGACGTGCGGGCCGTGCAGGAGTGGGAGCAGGGCCGCCGGGTCCCGGACCGGGCCGCCCGCGTGCTACTGACCGTGATCGACCGCGATCCGGAATCGGTCGTGCGGGCGCTCGCCGCGGAGGAAACCGGAACCGGCGAGACCCGGGCTCCGGCACGGTGACACGACTGGCCCGGACCTGTCGCGGGTCTCGGCGCCCGCGTCTCACACCCAGAATCCCGCGACCCGCTCGATGACCCAGAAGCTCGCGACGGCGCCCAGGCCATACGCGGCGGCGTGGTCGAGCCGGGCCCGCCGGGCCGGCGTGTCGAGGAGCCGGTAGCAGCCCCACAGCACGATGCCGCACGCGGCGGCGAACGCGATCTGCCCGAGCTCGATACCCACGTTGAAGAGCAGCAGCGTCATCGGGACGTCGCGGCCCGCCAGCCCGGTGTCGAGCAGGGCGCCGGCGAAGCCGAAGCCGTGCATCAGCCCGAACGCGAACGCCATCGTCCACGGCCTGGCCGAGCCGGCGGCCGCTTCGTCCCGCCGCAGGATCTCGAACGCCAGATAGACGATCGACAGGGCGATGAACGCCTCGACCGGGGGGCCCGGCACGCGCACGACGTCGAGGACCGTCATGCCGAGGGTGATGGAGTGCGCGATGGTGAACGCGGTGATGGTGGCGACGAGGCGCCTCCACCCGCGGACGAGCAGGATCATGCCGGCGACGAACAGGAGGTGATCGACGCCGCCCAGGATGTGCTCGACGCCGAGCACAAGCCGGTCCCAGGTCCCTGCCGAGCCCGGACGCAGCGGGATCTCGGTCAGGGCGCCCGACGCCACCCGGGTCAGCCGGTTGCCTTCCTCGTCCTCGACCCGCACCAGGACGTCGACGAACCCGCCCGCGAGGCCCGCGAGGCCCATCACCGGCGTGCCGCCGGACTCGTCGCAGGAGAACCGTTGCTCGACGACCAGGCTGTCCGCCTGTCGGGTGCGGCGGTCGAGGCCCCGGGGTGCGCAGGTCTCGGGCAGCCGCACCTCGATCGGCCACGCCGTTGCCCCCGTCACCGGGATCTTCAGGACGGACGCGAAGTCTCCGGGCCCCAGCGCGCGTACTTCCAGGAACGCCAGGCGCGTCTCGTGGCCGAGCGCCGGCGAGGCGAGCAACCACAACGCCATCGCCGCCAACACGCGGGCCGCCGCCCTCATGGCGGCCCAGTGCTTGAGGCGCCACCCTCGGTTCTGTACACTGTCGATGTACGTCTGGCGCCGAGGGGGGCAGCCTATGGCCAGGATCGTCGGGGCGGCCGAGTTCAAGGCGACGTGTCTGCGCGTCATCAAGCAGATGGGAAGAGACGGCGAACCGGTGACGATTACGAACCGCGGACGGCCGGTCGCGATCTTGTCGCCTGCCCCCGCATCCGGCTCCGCGCCTTCGATTATCGGCGCGATGCGGGGCTCCGTCCTGCGCTATGACAGCCCGTTCTCGCCGGCCGCCGATCCGTCGGACTGGACATCGGCCCGGTGATCGTCCTCGATACGCACGCACTGATCTGGGTCGTTGACGGTGACGGCCGCCTTGGGCGCACCGCCCGTGCCGCCATCGAAGAAGCGGAGCGCGCGGACGGGATCGCCGTCTCCGCCATCACGCCGTGGGAGATCACCCTGCTGGCCGACAAGGGTCGCCTGCGTCTCGGGAGTGACGCCGCCGTCTGGATCAACAACGTCCTCGACCTGCCCGGCGTCCATCTGGTGCCCATCGAGGCAGCCATCGCCATCGACAGCGTGCGCCTGCCGGGCAGCTTCCACGCCGACCCGGCCGACCGCTTGATCATCGCAACGGCCCGCCACTGCAGGGCGTCGCTGATCACCGCCGATGGCGCCATCCTCGAGTACGCGGCGGCGGGCCACGTCCCCGTCATCGACGCGCGTCGGTAGGGCTGCGACGGGCGACCGCCTCACCACGCCCCCGATCATGGTTGCACCAGGTCGCCGATGGAGTCGAACGGTGCCACGTCGACCTCGTAGCGGGCGCGCATCTCCGCGTAGCGCTCGGCCTCGCGCGCGGCGACGTGGTCGCGGCGCCAGTCTTCGACCACGGTCTCGCGGACCTCGTCCAGCGTCCGCCGGCGCCCCTCCCGGTAGGCGTCCACCCGCACGGCGTGCGCGCCGTACGCCGAGAGGACCGGTCCGAACCACACGTGTCGCGAACCGGGCCGCGCCGCGTGCTCGAGCACGCCGGCGTGGAACGCGGTACCGAAGATCCGTTCCAGACGGTCGGAGTTCTGCAACTCCAACGTCTTGGCCGCGTGGAAGCTGTCGTCGTCGACGGTCCCGCCGGCGACCAGCGCTTCGAGCGCCCGCCGAGCGTCCGCTTCCGCCGCCTCGCCCCGGCGGTCGCGGCTGAAGAAGCGGTGGGTCAGGGTCAGCCGGGCCGGCTCGCCGTAGCGGTCGGCGTGCGACTCGAAGTAGCGCCGGAGGTCGTCGGCGCTCGGCTCGGCCGTCGCCGCGACGTCGTTCAGCGCCATCTCGAGCTTCTCCGCGAGCCGGCGGCGGACGAGGACGTCGTTCTCGTCGAGATCGAGGGCGAGGGCCTCGCGATACAGGACCTCCTCGCGCACGCGGTCCACGACGAGCCGCGTCAGCTCGTCACGGGTCGGCGGACGCCGCCACTGGGCCTGCCACAGCGCGGCCAGCGTCTCCAGCTCGTAGCGGTCGATGACGATGTGGCGGTCGTCGGTCGGCGCCCGGTCCCCCACCAGGGCGTACAGCAGGAAGAGCCCGGCCCCGGCCGCGAAGAACCGGGTCAGGGGCTCACGCCAGAGCCGTCGCCACGGGGAAGCGTTCATGAAGCGGCCGGCACAGTCGGTCAGTTGTCCGGCATGTACCAGATCGGGGACGTGTACGCGCGCTCCTGCAGCGTCGGCATCACGTCGCCGCGCGGGGGGAGGCCGGCCGCCGCGGTGTCGTAGGTCGACCAGCGCGGGGTGGGGATTTCGATCACCCGCACGTAGTAGACCGCGTGCACGTCCGGGTCGAAGTCGGGGTCGCGCCAGACGGCCTCGAGGGACGCCGCGCCGATGTCGTTGGTGTAGGTCGCCCGCATGACGTCGACGGTGTTGCCGACCGGCGGCGCCTTGCCGGTGGGGCCGACGCGCCGGCCGTCGGAGAGCGCGACGTCGTGGATGCGCTCGAACGTCTCGCCCCCGGCGCTCCAGCCCTTGACGACCTGGATGCGGTCGAGGTTGGCCGCCACCGGGTCCTTCGCGGCCCGAATGACGAACGTCGGCGCGTCGCCCTCGGCCCCGCGCAGCACGCCGCCCATCGGGACGCCGCCGGCATACCCCTGCGCCACCCAGTCGTCGTCGTCCAGCACGTCGTCGGCGTAGTCCCAGCCCCCGAAGAAGCGCACCGTGATGCGGGTGCCGGTCGTGGCGTAGGTCTCCCGGCGGCGAAAGGCGGCGTAGAGCTCTTCGCGGGTGTTGTGGTTGGCCCAGGCCGCGGTGAGCCCGGCGGCGCTGCGCGCGACGAACGGCAGCCGGCTCCAGGTGTTGGTGACGAGCCGGTCCTCGAGCGTCCCGTCGACCGCATCGCCGGACATGCTCGTCATGTTGTCCTCTTCCACCGCCGAGGTGCCGGAATGGAAGTCGGTCGCGCCGACGAAGCCGAACTGGAACGGATTGAACCCCCGCTCGGCCTGCAACCGCACCCCGTTGACGAGCGCCTCGCGCGCGTAGCTGCCGGGCACGAGCCCGTCGACGCGGACCACCCCGGCGCGGGGCCCGTCCCCGCCGATGGCGCGGTTCGCGGTGAGGAGCTCCGGAAACAGCTCGAAGTCGGCGAACTCGTCGTTCGGGGACAGGACCGGGTGCGTCTCCGACGTGCCCTTGGCCTGCGTAATCTCCACCACCGGCTCGTTGCGCAGGCGCTGCGCCGCGTAGTCGGCGGTCATCGGCGCCCCCGCGAAGTCGACCAGCGCGAACATCTTGCCGTTGCTGACGTTGGCGTTGTGGGGGATCGCGAGCGCCTCGACGCCCCGGGCGCGCTGCGCGTCCAGGAAGTCCCAGAGGTCTTCCGGGTTGTCGGAATCGAGCCGCGAGAACGGGAAGGGCAGGTCGTCGGTGCCCGCGAAGATGACGTTTCGGTGCAGGTTTCCCTCGCGGGTCCCCACCGTCCACTCGTAGCCGGCGAACGTGGTGAACTCGCCCGGGGCGTAGTGCCGGTCCGCCGCCGCGACGATGTCCGCCCAGACCGCCTGCCCGAGGTCCGCGGGGGGATTGGGCCCCGCCTGCCGGAGGCCGAGGTTCTCGGCGTGGTCCGTCACCGCGAGGAAATCGAGCGAGGTCCGGAGCTGGATCTCGATGCCGCCCACGTGCGGGACCGCCTCGCCCTTGGCGTAACGGTAGGCGTCGTCCGGCGTGCGCGTCGTGCCGAACATCGCGGCGTCGTTCGAGTAGCGCGTGTGCAGGTGCAGGTCGCCGAAGTAGACGTTCTCCGACACCGCCACGCCCTGGGCCGCGACTCCCGCCGCGAGCAACGTCACCGGCCATAGCTTCATGGTGATTCTCATCATGCCTGCTCCAGGCGGCCGGTCGTCAGTCCTTGCCCTGTTCGTCGTCGCGCTTGCCGCCGGGCTGGTTGAAGTAGTCGCTCTTGTGCGGGTAGTCGTCGCCCACCACGCCGCCCTCGCGACCCTGGGCCGACGGCACGACCCAGTCGCAGCCCGGCGTGTTCTCCGGCCCCGCGAGCCAGCAGTCGACGAGCTCCTGGTAGTCGTCGGCCATGCTGCCCGGAGCGTGCGGAGGCATGAAGCTGTTCACCTCGAGCCCGGAGGCCTCGAAGATCTGCGAAATCTCCATCGGGGCGCTGTGGCAGGCGAGGCACCGGTTGCCTTCGATGTGGATGGTGCGCATGTCCCAGTCCGATCCCCCGACCACGTAGTAGGGCACGTCCCGGCCCGTGATCTCGGGTATGACGGGGCGGCGCGGGTCGTCGGCGTCGCGGGCGCTGTCCATGTAGGGGTCGTGGATGAACGGGCCCGACTGGTGGCACTGGACGCACTGCACGACGTCGGGCTCGCCGTCCCCGTTCATGTCGGCGGGCGGCGGGGGCATGAAGGCGTCGTTGAAGTCCGGGTCGTCGGGGCCGGGCAACTGACCCACCATGCGGTGCCCGTCGAAGGAGACCCACGGCCGCTGGTCGCGGATCTCGGAGTTCGCGGGATGATTCTCGGGCAACGAATGCCGGCCGTCGGCGGCCTCGAAGAAGCAGGTCGCGCCCGACTCCCGGTTGTAGCCGATCATCTGCACCGAGCCCCAGCCGTGGCGCTCGAGATTCTCCGGACCCACCGAGCGGCAGAAGTACACCCAGGCGACCTGCGGCAGGAGATTGCCGCCGGCGTCGCGTCCCTCCACGCGCCCGAGGCGCGAGCCCGGCGCGCAACCGCCCCGCAATCCGTCCGGGTTGTCGCAGGCGTGGTTGCCGGGATCCTCGAACACCTCGACGCCCCCCACGGTGATGGGGATGAGGACCCCGTCGTCGCAGGCGATCTTCGGGACGCGCCCGAGCTCCGGCTCGCACATGGCGGCGTACTCGGTCGCGAGGAAGGGCATCGGCGCCCCGGACGCGGACGCCGCCGCCGGCGCCTGCTCCGGAGCGCAGGCCGGGGCTCCGGCCGCCTCGAGCCCGGCGCTCGGCGCGGTCCCGGGCCAGGGGGGCGACACGCCCCCGGCCGACGACAGCAGGGCCAGGACGAGCAGGAACAGGAAACAGCAGGCAGAACGTGATGTGACAGACATGGTGTGATTGGGGCAAGCTGGCTTCAGACGCCGCGGGCCCATAGGCCGGTCAGCATCCCGGCCTGCGCCACCCGCCCTCCGGGCGGCGCCGGTCCTCCCCCGTCGCGCGGTTGAAGCGGGCCGCGGCGTGGGGGTAGTCCGCTCCGACGACGCCGCCGTCGCAGTCGCCGGCCGGCGGGATGACCCAGTCGCAGCCGGGCGTGTTCTCGGGGCCGTTCTCCCAGCACGCGACGAGCTCGGCGTGGTCGGCGGCGAAGGCGCCGGGGGCGTGGGGCGGCATGTGCTCGTTGGGATCCCAGCGATCGCCGGTGTACTCCGCCAGGGTCTCCATGCCGATGCGGTGGCATCCCAGGCAGCGGTTGCCCTCGATGTGGATCGTGCGCATGTCCCAGTCCTGCCCCCCGACGACGTAGTAGGGCGGGTCGGGGCCGCGAAGGACCGGAACCACCGGCTGGCGCGGGTCCTCGGGCAGCCGCGCGCTGTTGATCCACGGGTTGTGGTTGAACGGGTCCGCCTGGTGGCACTTCACGCACTGGACGTCCGGCACGGAGTAGGCCCGGTCGAACGCCGGATCGTCCGGCCCGGGAAGCACGCCGAGCAGGCGGTTGTTCTCGTCCACGTGCGTCCAGGGCCGGTTGTCGCCCGACTCGAAGAAGCAGGTCGCCCCGGTCTCGTAGTTGTAGCCGATCAACTGCACGGAATCGGGCATGTCGAAGTTCACCACGTCGTCCCGTCCGTCATGGCGGCAGAAGCTCAGCCACACGACGTCCGGCCGAGGCGTGCCGTCGGCGTTCCGGCCCCCGTACCGCTGCAGGCTCGAGCCGGGCATGCAGTCGCCGATCTGCAGGCTCGCCTTGTCGCACTCGTGCAGGCCGGGGTCCTCGAACACCTCGACGCCGTCGACCGTGATGGGAATGACGACGCCGGCTCCGCAGTCGACGATGGGAGCGACGCCGAGCTCCAGCTCGCACATCGCAGCATACTCGCGGGCGCTGGTGGGCATGCCGCCGCAGGTCGTGCCCGGGATGCAATCGTCGGCGGGCGCCTGCGCGGCGCTTTCCCCGGTCGCGCTCGCCCCGAAGAGGGCCGCTGCGCACAGCGCCGCGAGCGCGGCGCAGCCTGCGAGGCGTGCTCGAAGTCCGGCCATGGTCCTGCCTCGATCCGGGCGGTTCGCGCACGGGGAGCAGGCGTCGGCTGCCCGCGACCCCTCGTCCGACTGCTTGCGCCGAGTGAAGCATGGCGGCGGGGCCGGTCAACCGTCAAGGTCGATGGCGATCACCGCCCCGGTGCCCGACTCCTCGGCCCCAGGTGTGGATGGGACCTCGCGCGAGCGCACATCCGATTCCGCTGACACGTGCCGACCGGAGCGACGGCGCCGGCCTACTCGTCATCGGTGTACCAGTGCGAGTGCCGCGACCAGACGCCACAGAAAGGACAACTGGTCCATTTCCACTGGTAGCCGCATCCCGGGCACTTCCCCCGGGTCTCGAAGGTGTTCCAAACCGTTCCGCACCAAGGATGGCAACGCCAGTGCGGCCCGCCGTCCGGGCGCCAGCCGCAGGCCGGGCAACGAATCCGACCTCGATTCTCGTGTTCGTCGTCCGACGCCTCGTGGTCGAGGCTCTCTCCGCCGTCCGGTGGCCGCTCGGCGATCCCGGGGCGGTCCGACCTGGACCGTGGGGCGAGGCGATCCGGACCCCGGCCTCCAGGAGCGTATCGGCTCACGTCCATGGTCGATCCTGCCGCTTGACGATCACCACCTGCCGGGGTAGGGTCGCTGTCCACATGTCCAACCATCTTGCCACGATCGTGGGATTGGCCCTGGGAATGCTGGCCGTGGGGTCGCCCGGACTCGCCCAAATCGGGGAGGCGGAGGCGCGGGACGCGGTCGCGGAGGCGGCCGCGCGACAGGCGCTGCATACGTTCATCACGCAATGGAACACGGCTGAAGACGCGCACCTGCGGCGGGCGATGCACTTTCCCTTCGTGACGGTGCCGGGCGGGGGGGCGCTGATCGTCGACGACCGGCCGCAGGACTTCTCGGCCGGTTTCGACCAGATGCGGGAGCGCGAGGGGTGGAGAAGCAGCTCGTTCGACTTCGACTCCTTCACGGTGGTCA
>JAPOWL010000028.1 GCA_026707615.1 Acidobacteriota bacterium
GTTGTGGTTCATCTCGGCGAAGAGCACCACCGTGTCCTCGGTCTGGAAGATCTGGACGTTGTTGTTGTACGCGCTCGGCGCCATCGGCGGCCCCGAGTTGAACCCGAGGATGCAGCGCACCTGCAGGCCGCCCGGCCCGAGGTCCTCGACGAACCCGCCCGGCGTCGGCTCGTGGGCCGAGACCTCGCTCCGGGCCTCGGCGAGCGCCGCCTGGCGCGCCTGCGCCTCCTCGGTCAGCGCCGGAATCCGCCCGTCGGGCGGGTCGACGATCAGCGACGTGCGATCCGTCGTCACCGAGGTGCCCTCGTCGAACCAGAAGTCGTTGTAGGGCACGACGCGGTCCGACGTGTCGGCGTCGCGGCTCCGGTTCCGGATCGTCTCCTCGGCGAAATCCGCCGCCTGCTCGGCCGTGAACACCTCGCGGTCGGCCAGCTCTTCCGGCCGCTGCATCGGGGTCAGGCTGCGGAAGTCCCACACCCCCTGCAGGTCGGGTGCCCCCCACGGCAGCCGCGGCACGTCCTCCGCCGTCTGCGCGCCGGCCAGTCCCGGCGCGAGCCCTCCGATGGCCAGCGCGGCCACCACGCACGTGAGCACCCCAAATCGCATGTTCACCTCCCGGCGGCGTCCCCGGTCGTGGCCGCCCGTTCCCGATCGACGGACTCGTCCCTCGCGCCGTGCACGGGGCATCCTTGTCTCGTACTGCCAAACCATAGCCGATCGAGCGCCGCGGCGACACCGGGGCGACACCCGCGCCGTCGGGGGGCGCGGGGCGCTGCGGCCGCCCTTCGCACGCGCGTCGTGCCGTTGTGTGTCGGGAGCCATGTGCCTTGCGCTTCTACATATCGATCTGGTATGTGTAGAAGTATGAGGTGTTCGTGAGCGGATGGCGCGGTGGACCGGTCTTGCGGAGGTCGTCGGCCTGATCCTGGCGACCGAAGGCGGGGGCGTGCGATGAGCTGGTGGAGACGCGGCCGGGACCCCGAGCGGTTGGAGCGCGAGCTGAATGCCGAGCTCCGCGACCACGTCGAGCGACAGGTGGCGGACCATGTCCGCGCCGGGATGCCCGCCCGCGAGGCGCGCCGGCGTGTGCGCCTCGAGTTCGGCGACCTGGAGCAGGTCAAGGAGCTGTGCCGTGACGTGCGGGGCGCCCGGCGGCTGGAGGAGATCCGGCACGACCTTCGGTTCGCCCTGCGCCTTCTCGTGAGGCAGCGGGCGTTCACCCTCGTCGCCGTCCTGGTGCTGGCCCTCGGGATCGGCGCCGCCGCGGCCGTGCTCAGCGTCGTCGACGGCGTGTTGCTGCGACCCGTGCCGTTCGAGGCGATGCACCGCCTGGTCATGGTGTGGGAGACGGATCGCGACAGCGGCACCGTCCGTGAACCTGCGTCCGTCCCCGACTTCCTCGACTTCGAGGAGCGCAGCCGTCAGGTGGAAGCGTTCGGCGCGCTCACGGGAACGCAGGTCACTGCCGCGACCGAGCGGGGTGCGCCGGTTCGGCGTACGGCGCTGGCGGTCACCGCGGGGCTGTTGCCGCTGCTGGGCGTCGAGCCGGTCCTCGGGCGGTCGTTCACCAGTGATGAGGCGCGTTCCGGTGGCCCCCGCGTCGCCATGATCAGCGAGGCGCTGTGGTCCGAGCGCTTCGGCCGCGACCCGGAGGTGGTCGGCCGGGCGCTGCTGCTCGACGAAGCGCCCGCGACGATAGTGGGCGTCGTGCCGGACCACGCCGATCTGGGCGTGCTTCAGATTCTCTCCGCGGCCGCCTACGCTCGTGCCTTCGCCGACCAGGGCACGCGAGCCGACGTCGACGTGTGGGTGCCGCTCCGACCGGATCCGGATGCCCTGCCGCGGTCAACGCATTCCATCTTCGTGGTCGGCCGGCTCGCGCCGGGGTGGACCCTTGCGTCCGCCCGCGCGGAGCTGGCGGAGATCGCCGCGGAGCTGGAACGCTCCTATCCCGAGAACGATGCGCGCGGTGTGTTCGTGGAGCCGCTCCCGGACGTGGTGTTCGGCCCGGTGCGCACACCGCTCGCGGTCCTGGCGGCCGCCGTGGTGCTCGTGCTGCTGATCGCGAGCGCCAACGTGGCCAATCTCGTCCTGGTGCGGGCGACGGCGCGGGTGCGCGAGGTTGCCGTGCGGCGGGCGCTGGGCGCCGGCGTCGGGCGATTGGGGCGGCAGTTCGTGGCCGAGAACCTGCTGCTGGCGTTGCTCGCGACCGCCGCCGGCCTCGCGTTGGCGGCGGGGGCGGTGAAGCTGCTGGTCGCGGCGGCGCCGGCCGGCGTTCCGCGGCTGGCCGGAGTCGCACTCGACGTCCGCGTCGGAGGCGCCGCGGCGGGGTTGGGGTTGGTGGTGGGCGTCGGCTTCGGGCTGCTGCCGCTGGCGCAGGCGCGGGGCGGCGACCTGCTGGCCGGGCTCCGGGGCCGGCTCCGTCCCGCGGGGGTCCTGCGCGGCGGCGCCGGCCGGCGCGCGCCGCGGAGACTGCTGCTCGTGTTGCAGGTCTCGCTGGCCGTGGTGCTGGTCATCGGCGCCGGCCTGCTCGTTCGCAGCTTCCAGCAACTCCTGGGCGTCGAGACCGGCTTCGAGGCCGGGGGCGTCCTCAAGTCGGAGTACCAGTTGCCGCGGGCGCGCTACCCCGCCGACCTGGCCCGCTTTCCCCGGTTCACGGAGACCCATGCGTTCAACGCCGAGCTGCTGCGGAGGGTCGCGGCCGTGCCGTCCGTGGCATCGGCCGCCATCGCCGGCAACCACCCGCTCGACGCCGGGGCCACCAACTCGTTCGTCGTGATCGGTCGCGAGGCCGAGGCGGCCGACTGGCCGGAGATCACCGTTCGCCGGGTCACCCCGGGCTACTTCTCCACGGTGGAGCTCGCGCTTCGCGACGGACGGCGGTTCGACGACCGGGACGATACGAGCGCGCCGCCGGTCGCCGTCATCAACGCCGCCGCGGCCGAGCGTTTCTTCGACGGCGAGGACCCTCTCGGGCACGAGCTCGGCTTCTGGGGTGTGCGGCGGACGATCATCGGCGTCGTCGCCGACGAGCGGGTCCGGGGGTTGGAAGAGGCGCCGCCGCCGGGGGTCTATCTTCCTCTCGCCCAGGCCCCGTCGCTGAACGGCGTCTACGCGCTGCTCGCGCGGACGTCGACCGACCCGGCCGTGCTGGCGCCCACGGTCCAGCGCATCGCCGCCGGGCTGGACCCGCGCGTCGCGCTCTTCGGGACCGAGCCGCTGGACCACACCATGGCGCGTTCGGTGGCCGAACGACGCTTCGTGATGACGCTGCTCAGCCTCTTCGCCGCCGTCGCGATCGCCATCGCGGTCGCCGGCGTGCACGGCGCCCTCAGCTTCGACGTGGCGCGGCGGACGCAGGAGATCGGCGTTCGCTTGACGCTCGGTGCGCAGCAGTCCCGGATCCTGCTGAGCGTCGTCGGCCAGGGGCTCGCGCCCGTCGTTCCCGGACTGGCGATCGGCATGGCGGCCGCCTGGTGGCTTGCGCGGGGCGTCGCGGCGCTGCTGTTCGGCATCGCGCCCCTGGATCCCGCGACGTTCGTGGCGGCGCCGCTCCTGGTGGCCGCCGCGGCGGTTGCGGCCTGTCTGCCGCCGGCCCGGCGGGCCGCCGGGGTCGATCCGCTGACCGCGCTGCGGGCCGAGTAGCGCGCGAACCGAGAAGGGGCACGAGATGGGCGTGGTGGCCGCGGGCGGGTGGATCGGGGACGCGCCCAACGGCTACCGTGGGTCCCCTCAGTCCAGGTCCGCGAACACCGGGGCGTGGTCGGACGCTATGTTCCCTTCCTTCTTCTTGCGGTACTCGCGGTCGATCTCCACCCTGCGCACGCCGGAGACCACGGCTGGGGTGCCCAGGAGCAGATCGATGCGCAGTCCCATGCCGCGGTGGAAGGCGCCGCCGCGGTAGTCCCACCAGGAGAATTTCCGTTCGTCCGGGTACAGGTGGCGATACAGGTCGGTGAGCCCCAGGTCGACGATCGAGCGGAACCGGGCCCGCTCCTCCGCGGTGCAGAAGATCGAGCCGTCGGCGGCTTCCCCCTGCCAGGCGTCCAGCGCCGCCGGGACGATGTTGAAGTCGCCGCCGATGACGGACGCGGCGTCCCCGCGCACCCCGTCGAGGTAGTCGCGCAACGCGTCGAACCAGGCGAGCTTGCGAGGAAAGTCCGGATGGTCGAGCGTCTTGCCGTTGGGGCAGTACACGGTGGCGAAGTGGAGGCCGGCCACCCGCACGCGGAGCAGCCGCGCCCCGTCGTCCTCGCGGCCGGGCAGCCCCCGCGTCTCCGCCTCCGCCGGCGCCCGGCTGAGCACCGCCACCCCGTTCCAGCTCTTCTCCGCGTGGACGACGGCGTGATAGCCGAGTGCCCGGAAGTCGTCGTGGGGGAAGTCCTCCTCGCTCAGCTTCAGTTCCTGCAGGCCCACGACGTCCGGCGCGCGGCTCTTCAGCCAGTGGATGATGAAGTCCATGCGCGCCCGCAGGCCGTTGACGTTCCAGGTGGCGATCCGCATGCCGTCAGTATCGCATCCCAGGCCCGCTTGGCCGTTGGCGGCGTTCCGCCCCGCGCTGTACGCTGATGCGTGGTACGGAGAAGATCGCCGGACGCCGCCTCGCGCGGTTGGCCGAGGTGACGCATGGTGAATGGCACGCTCAGCCGGATGCACCTGCTTGGTTTCCGCAGCACCTCGGCTCAGGACGTCGACTTCGATAACCCCACCTTCTTCGTCGGGCGAAACGGTTCGGGCAAGAGCAACTTCGCCGACGCCTTCGCGTTTCTATCGGAGGCCATGGTCTCGCCGCTGGAGGGCGTTATCGCGCAGCGGGGCGGATTCTCCGCGGTCTCGCACCGCAGCTCGGCGCGAGGCCGACCAACGAATCTGACCCTCTCGGTGCGGTTGAGCAACCCCGACAGCGATACGGGCGCCGCCAACTATTACATCGACTTGCGTCCTCGTAGAGGCTTCGACTTCGAGGTTGCGCGTGAATGGTGCGACGTGACGGCGGTCGATGGATCGCAACACATGTTCGAGCGCCGAACCAGCAAGGGCGCCACCGTTTGGGACAAGAGCATCGAGTCCATCGCGCCCGCTATCGAACCAAAGGCACTGGCCTTGCCGCTGATAGGCGGCTACCGGCGCTTTCGATCAGTGTTCCGGTTTCTGTCGCGCATGCGCACGTACCGGATCGAGCCGGCCGCGGTGGGAGCGATGCAGGAGCCGGACGGCGGTGCAGAGCTGCGGTGTGACGGCGGGAACGCCGCCAGCGTGCTGCGCCAGATCCAGCGCTCGTCACCGGAGCATCGCGTGCGGATCCGCCAACTTCTGGAGAGCGTCGTGCCTGGCACGGTCGATGTTCGACCGAAGAGGCACGGCAACAAGCTGACACTGGAGTTCACCCAGGATCGGGGCGGGGCGGAGCCGGTCAAGTTCGAGGCCTTCAGCATGTCCGACGGCACCCTGCGCGTGCTCGGGCTGATCATGGCGGTGTTCCAGCGTCCCGCCCCGTCGGTCCTCGTCATCGAGGAACCGGAGGCGTCGATGCATCCGGGCGCGCTCGGGTCGATCCTGGACATCCTGCAGCTTGCGAGCCAATCCATGCAGGTCGTCGTCACGACGCACAGCCCGGACATCCTCGACGCCAAGTGGATCGAGGATCGACACCTGCGCGTCCTGAGCTGGAGGCACGGATCGACCCGGATCGACCGTGTCTCGCAGTCTGTGCGAGCGGCTTTGGGGAAGCACTTGATGGGGGCAGGCGAGCTTCTCCGCTCGAACGCTCTGACCGCCGAAGAGGCGGTCGATCCGGCGTGAAGATCCAGCCGATCGTAGAAGGCCACGGCGAAGTCGAGGCGCTGCCCGTCCTGCTGCGCCGCTTCATCGACGCGGCCCAGGTATGGACCGTAGGGGTCGGGCAACCGATCCGACGTCCGCGCAACCGGCTCGTACAGGAAGATGGAGTGCGGCAGGCCGTCCGGCTCGCCCTCGAACAACCCGAGTGCGGGGCGGTGCTCGTGCTCTTGGACGGAAACACGGACTGCCCAGCCGAGCTGGGGCCAACCGTGCAGCGGTGGGCGATCGCGGCAGCCGACGACACGCCCTGCCGTGTCGTCCTCGCGCACCGGGAGTACGAAGCCTGGTTTCTGGCTTCCATCGAATCGCTGCGCGGCTTCCACGGAGTCACGACGAACGCGCAGCCTCATCCGGACCCGGAGGGTCCGCGGGGAGCCAAGGAGCAACTGAGGGCGCGGATGCAGCCCGGCGCAATCTACCTGCCGACGGTGGACCAACCGGCGTTCAGCTCGGAGTTCTCGCTGGCGGCCGCCTACCGAGGGTGCCGGTCATTCCGCAAGCTCGCCGATTCCTTCGCGAGCCTGATTCGCGCCATGGGCCACGACATCACTACGTGGCCGCCGCCTGCCTGGATCGAGGACGTATAGAGCGATCCGGGCTACCACGCCAGCCCGCCCCCCCCCCCGCGCTGCCGCAGCTCTTTCCGACGCCGCTCGTAGTCCGGCATGACGCGGCCGAGGGCCTGCCAGTAGTCGCGGTCGTGGCCGCGGTGTCGCAGATGCACGAGTTCGTGGACGATTCCTGAAGGAATTGCGCCAGGTTGTGGATGGGGCTTCCGACCGACCGAGAGCTGCACGGCAACACGACGCGCGGCCTCGTAGGAGATCATCTGGCCGGGGTCGTTCCGAGATTCGCCGAAAGGGCCCGGCGGGTTCTTCGACTACCGACCAGAACACGGGAGGCGTCGTCGAACAGCGGAGCTTTGGGCGAAGGTTAGATCCCGCACCGCGGCCGGCGCCCGGAGGACGGGAAGGGTCGCGTCTTGTCGGAGGAGGCGCGCTTGATCGTCGGTCAGGTGGTGTTCCGGGAGGACGAGCGTCTACAGCGGTCGGGGCGCGGCGCGTGGCCTCCAGTCCGGCGACGGGTCCGCAGCGAGGTGCAGCCTCCTCGCAGGCAGTCCACTCCGCCAGGATGAGTCCATTACAGGCCGGCGGGCGAGTCGATCAACGGGCACTCCTCGGCCATCGCGGCGTTCGCCAGCGTGCGGTCGACCGTAGCGAGCGGTGCGTCGGCTCGCAGGGCCAACTCGAGGTAGAGCGCGTCGTAGATCGTCAGTCGGCGTCGCCTGGCAAGCGTGAGCGCGGTCCCAAGATCAGGTTCGGAGTCTGTTCGTATCGGCAATTCGGCGACTCGACGCAGGCCGGCATCGAGCCCCGCCGCACCCACGCGCCCACGCCGTTCTGCGACCACCAGGGTATTGCGCACTTCCAGGTGCCAGAGCTGCGGCACCAGGGCGAATCCGGTCGCGAGCCGTGACATGGCCGCATTCGCGACCGGGTCGTCCTCGTCTTCGAGGAGCCATGCGCCTGCGACGGACGCGTCGAGCACGAAGCGGCTCACCGGCGATGGCCCTCGTGCCGCGCAGCGAGAATCTCTTCCCTGGTCATGCCAGTACGAGGCCGCTGCCGGCGCCACGCGCGGAAGCGCTCCACGGCTTCCTCCTGCGAGGCGCGCTCGTGGTCGACTGCCGGAATCAGATGCGCGACCGTCCTTCCGTGGCGGGTGATCGCTATCGACTCCCCGTACTCGACGACCCGGAGTAACTCGGCGAAGCGCGACTTGGCCTCGGTTGTTGGTACTTCACGCATGTTCACTCCCGAAAAAATCCGGTCACTCTGTCGGGTCAGAATACCATGGCGTCGGCTGGAGAGTGGATGCTCTGGGCTCTCGCGGACGCCGTGGTGGCCGCCTACAGACCGAGCAGGCTGGCTTGAATCACGGCGATGCCGTCGCGGCGGCGATGGGCGTCCGTGCCGGTGGTGACGATCACGGCGTCGAGTCGTTGCGGGCCGATGCGGTCGGAGAGGCGGCGAAGATGTCTCACGTCGCGGTCGTCTACCACGGCCTTGAGCTTCACTTCGACGGCGACCACGCGCTGGTCGCCGCGCACCACAACGAGATCCACTTCGAGCTCGCCGCCCCAGCCCAGGTGCGCAGGTGGTCCCGGAGGCGGCAACGAGCGTCGACGGTCCTGGCCACGCCGGCCGTCTGCTATCGTCGGGGCACGGTCCGAAAGCGAACCGGCACGAGCCAAGGCCAATGGTCGAACCCGTCGCGCGCCTCAGGATCGAGCTGCAGGGGATTGAACCGAAGGTGTGGCGTTCCGTCGACGTGCCGCTGTCGTCGACGTTGCGGGCCCTGCACGACGTCATCCAGGTCGCGTTCGGGTGGATGAACTCGCACCTGTTCGCGTTCGAGGTCGCAGATCGCATCTACGCCGAGCCCATGTTCGATGACGACGCCTTCGGCCAGCGCGTGTACAAGGCCGCTGCCATTCGCCTGAAGTCGCTCATCGAGCGGCAGGTCGAGCGGTTTGTCTACGTCTACGATTTCGGCGACGACTGGCGGCACGAGATCGCCATCGAATGCGTTCGTGACGGGGAGCCCGACGTCGACTACCCGGCGTTCGTGGGCGGCGAGCGGCGCGGCCCGCCCGAGGACGTCGGTGGCGTCGTCGGCTTCATGGGGTTTCTGGAAGCGGTGCTCGATCCGCTTCACGAGGAGCACCGGGACACGGTGACCTGGTATGGGAAGCCGTTCGATCCGCACGACATCGACGAGCCGGGCATCCGACTGGTGCTCTCGTCGCTTGCCGCTCGCCGCCGCGGACCTCTGAAGAGCCATCGCGGCAACGCGAGGACCCGGAGAACACGATGGACCGAAGAACGCTCTTGACGTTGGCCGGCATGGGCTTGCTGGGAGCTGGCTTGGGCGCCTGCTCAACGCGGCCGGTACCTGCGCGGCCGGCACCTGCACGGCCGGCACGGGCGCTGCGGCTCGCGCCCGTGCGCGCCGAATGGGACCGGATCATCCGCACCACCGTCGGGCTGCGCCCGCACCGCCCCTCCGGTTTCGTCTTGCGCGCCGACCGGCTCGACGACACCACGGTGATCCACAACTACGGCCACGGCGGCGCCGGCATGTCGCTCTCCTGGGGCACGGGGCGGATGGCGGCCGAGATGGCCCTCGGCCACGACGGTCGCCGGGCGGCGGTCATCGGCTGCGGCGGGGTGGGCCTCGCGGCCGCGCGCCAGCTTCAGCGACGTGGATTCGCGGTGACCATCTACGCCGCGTCGGTCCCCCCGGACACGACCTCGAACATGTCGTTCGCGGGATTCACGCCCACCGCGGGACTCGTCGACGACGAGTTGAGGACGTCCGCCTGGGACGCCCAGTTCCGCGAAGCGGCCGAGATCGCCTACCGCGAGCTGCAGCAGTTGGTGGGCAAGGGGTTCGGCGTATCCTGGATCGACCGCTATGGTCTCAGCGACATGCTCCCGGGTGCCGCTGGGGCCGATTCGGGGGAGGAGGACGAGGAGCCGCTGCTCCCCGCCCGCCTGCGCACGGGCCAAGTCGCGCTGGGACCCGGAGAGCATCCGTTCGGCTCCCGCTACGCGATCCGGCGCAACCACCTGCGCATCGAGCCGTCCGTCTACCTCGACGCGCTGGTGCGCGACTTCATCGACTTCGGGGGGCGCATCGAGATCCGCAGGTTCAGCGAGCCGCGCGAGCTGGCGGCGCTGAGCGAGCCCCTGGTCGTCAACTGCACCGGGCTGGGCGCGCGCGACCTCTTCGGCGACGACGAGATGATGCCCCTGAAGGGACAGCTCACCGTGCTCGTCCCCCAGGCCGACGTCGACTGGGGCATCCAGGGCGGCCCGCCCGACGGGGCGCCTCCCGGCGTCCTCGGCGTCCACATGCAA
>JAPOWL010000213.1 GCA_026707615.1 Acidobacteriota bacterium
CCCCGATTCCACGGTCCAGAGCCGCGTGTCCTACCGTTGAACGACCTCCCAGCAACGGCCGCGGCGGGACGGAACCTCCAATTGTACACGCTCACGCATCCCACGGCTACCCGCCGGTCGGGGGTAGCCGCCAGTGCTCTCACGACGGACAACGCGAGGAGAGCGGCGACCGCTTTACATTCCCGCCCCTGGAACCGTTTCATTCCTGCCCCTGGGGACGCTACATCTCTGGCCCTGACAGCGTTGCATTCCTGCCCTCCATGCGGCTAGGATTCCTGCCGTCGGCGACGTGCCATCCCTGCCGTTGCCTGCGACTGCACCGTGAAGTACCGCTCTCGCCTCGTGGACCGCGAACTCACCCTGCGCCTCGCGTCGACAGGCGCCGTCGTGATCGAGGGTCCGAGGGCCTGCGGCAAGACCGCCACCGGCCGGCAGAGGGCGGTGAGCGAGGCGCTGCTGGACGTCGATGAGCAGGCCCGACTCGCCGTAGCCGTCGACCCCGCCCTGGTGCTCGCCGGCGACACCCCGCGCCTGATCGACGAGTGGCAGGTCGAGCCGTCCATCTGGAACCACATTCGCAGCGCGGTGGACGAGCGCGCCCGCCCCGGGCAGTTCATCCTGACCGGCTCGGCCGTGCCTGCCGACGACGTCACCAGACACACGGGCGCCGGCCGCCTGACCCGACTGCGAATGCGCCCCATGTCGCTGTTCGAGACGGGTCTGGCAACTGGCGCGGTGTCGCTGCGCGCGCTTCTGGACGGGGTCCCGCCCCGCTGCCCGGCAGCCGGGCACACGGTCGGCAACGTGGCCGACTGGATCGCGGTCGGGGGCTGGCCGGGGCATCTCCAACGCGCTCTGACCTCCGCGGAGGCTTGGCGGGCCAACCGGGACTACCTCGACGAGATTCGCCGGGTCGACCTCCCGCGCGTCGACGGTGCGAACAGGGACCCGAACAGGATCGGCCGCCTGCTCCGGTCGCTCGCCCGGAACGTCGCGACGCAGGCCAGCGTCGCAACCATGGCGGCGGACGCCGGCGGCGCGGACGCCGCGCTGAAAGCCCACACCGCGCAGGCCTACCTCTCCGCGCTCGCGCGCCTCATGATCGTCGAGGACCAGCCCGCCTGGACGCCCCATCTCCGGTCGCGGGCAACGCTGCGCAGCACGCCCAAGCGGCACTTCGTCGACCCCTCGCTCGCGGTGTCGGCGCTGCGCGCGACGCCGGATCGCCTGCTCGGCGACCTCAACCTGCTGGGGCTGTTCTTCGAGTCGCTCGTGGTGCGCGACCTGCGCATCTACGCACAGGCCAACGATTCCGAGGTGCTGCACTACCGCGACAACACCGGCCTGGAAGTGGACGCCGTCGTGCAGGCGGCGGACGGACGCTGGGCCGCGTTCGAGATCAAGCTCGGCCCGGGCCGCGTCGACGAAGGCGCGCGCAACCTGCTGAAGTTCGCTGAACGGGTGGACCAGGCCGCCTGCGGGGCGCCCTCCGCTCTCGCGGTGATAGTGGCCGTTGGATACGGCTACGAGCGCCCCGACGGCGTCGGCGTCCTCCCGATCACCGCGCTGGGGCCCTGAAAGCACGGATCCGCTATCGCGCGCTGAGCGGCGATGGCCTCTGGCTACGCAGGCTACCCGGACCCGGGCGCCGAGCGCGCTGCAGTCGATGCACCTGAGCACGGAGCTGGCTCGCCAGGCCGTGGCGATGCAGTCAGCCGACGTCGAGGAGGAAGCGCCACGCCGGCACCACCTCGATGGAACCGCCGTCCACCCGGATCGTCTCCTCTTCGTCGCGGGTCACGACTGTCCCCGTGCGCCCACCCGGCGCGGCCATGGCTTGCGCCGGCGCCGTCACTTCCCGCTTGCGCGTCCGCGGCTCGGCCAGCGTCTCGCAGACCTGAACCGGGGCGCGGGCCCCGTCGGGCATCGGCACCACGAAGTCCACCTCGCGCCCGTTCGGGTCCTCCTGCACCTGCTGGAACAGGAACGTCGACTTGCCGGCGCGCCGTGGACCGATGCAGAGGGTCGCCTTCCCCGCCACGGGCGTTACGTCGACCCGGCGCGGCACCCCGGTCGGGAGAACGGCCTCGCGAAAGTCGAGGATGATGTCGCGCAGCGGGTCGGGCATGGGATCTGCGGGTCCAACCGGCAAGGAGGCTTTCCAGTTTCGGGCAGTCCCGTCGGTGTCACTTCCCGGACACTCGACGAAGGGGACCGGTTCGTGATCCGGCGCGGGTCATTCCATCGTATTCTGGGGCCCCAAGCGTCCGCACATAGGGCTCGACGACCGGTCCACCGGGTCAGTGAACAGTGCCGGCGTCTGGCGGGAGCGCAGGCGGCCCTGCGCCGGGCCGCTCGGCGTGCCCGACAACGCGCGGACCGGCAGCGAGCGGAGCGGCTGCACGCTACGAGGGGTGAGGAAGCGCCGCAGTCGGAAGACGAGCAGAATCGCACGCTTCCGACTCGCGTGGCCCGGCCGCGCCGATCCGATCTGCTCGAGGAGGCCGATCGCATCCGAGCCATGACACCGGGTCCGTTGACGGACAGCGTGGAGCTGCTGCGCGCCGACCGCGACAGTCGATGAGCACGGTGTTTGTACGCCAGCGTCGCCTGCAAGTGGTTCTTCAACGAACCGCTGGCGGACGAGGCGCGGACGATCGCGGCGTCGGACGCCACCTTCGTCGCTCCGGACATGATCCTGGCGGAGTGCGCGATCGCCGCGTGGCGCCGCGTGAGATCCGGCACGGTCACGCCGGCTCACGCGCGGGCGTTCCTGGGCTCGCTGCCGCTCTGGTTCGAATCGTTGACGCCCGCGGCCGAGTTGCATCAGCCGGCATTCGAGATGGCGCACGAACTCGGCCACCCGGTCTACGACTGCCTGTACCTTGCGCTGGCGGAACGGGAACGATCCATCGTCGTCACCGCAGACCGCGCCTTCGCGGATCGCGTCGCCGGATCGCGATGGAGCAACCGGATCGAGAATCTGCGGCGAAGCACCTGACTCGTTTTCACCCGCCCGCCGCATCCTGGATCACGAACTCCGCCCCCTTCTCGGCGATCATCACCGTGGGAGCGTTCGTGTTGCCCGAGGTGATCCGCGGCATGACGGAGGCGTCGATGACGCGCAGCCCCGCGACGCCGTGCACGGCGAGCCGGTCGTCGACGACGGCGAGGCGGTCGCTCCCCATCTTGCACGTGCCGACGGGGTGGAAGATCGTCGTGCCGAGGTCGCCCGCGGCACGGGCGAGCGCCTCGTCGCTCTCGACCTCGGGGCCGGGCAGCCACTCCTGCGGCTCGAACCGCGCGAGGGCCTGCGCGGCCATGATGCGGCGGGTGAACCGCAGGCCGGCCACCGCGACCTCGCGATCCTGGGCAGTGGACAGGTAGTTCAGGGTGATGGCGGGCGCGTGCAGCGGATCGGCGTCCTTGATGCGGACGTGGCCGCGGCTGGTCGGCTGCAGGTTGGCGACCGACGGCGTGATGGCGTTGAATTTGTGCAGCGGGTCGCCGAACTTGTCGAGCGAGAGCGGCTGCACGTGCCACTCGATGTTCGCCGACTCCCGCGACGGGTCGCTACGGGCGAAGGCGCCGAGCTGCGACGGGGGCATCGTCAGCGGGCCGGTCTTGAAGAGGAGATACTCCAGCCCCATCGCCGCCTTGCCGACGAGCGAGTTCACGCGCTGGTTCAGGGTGACCGTGTTCTTCACCTTGTAGATGCTGCGGACCTGCAGGTGGTCGTGGAGGTTCTCGCCGACCCCCGGCAGGTCGTGGGCAACCTCGATGCCGTGCGCCTGGAGCAGCGCGCCGGGACCGATGCCCGAGAGCTGCAGGATCTGCGGCGATCCGATGGCCCCCGCAGCCAGGATCACCGCGCGCCGCGCTACGAGCTTCTCACCGGACCCCACGAGCTCGACCCCGGTCGCGCGTGGTCCCGCGCCGCCCCGCTCGACCGTGATGCGCCGCACCTGCGCGTCGGTCCGCACGGTCAGGTTCGGCCGCTGCAGGATCGGGCGCAGGAACGCCTTGGTGCCGCTCCAGCGCCGGCCCCCGCGCTGGTTCATCTGGAAGTAGGCGTTTCCGAAGTTGTCGCCCCGGTTGAACTCGGCGATCTTGGGGATGCCGCACTCGGCGGCCGCGTCGCGCCAGGCGTCGAGGATCTCCCAGCTCACCCGGCGCTCCTCGACCCGCATCTCGCCGCCGACGCCGTGGAATTCGTCGGCGCCGTGCTGGTAGTCCTCCGACCGCTTGAAGACCGGCAGGACGTCGTCCCAGCCCCAGCCGCGGTTGCCGAGCGACGCCCAGTGGTCGTAGTCGCTCCGCTGCCCGCGCATGTAGATCATCGCGTTGATCGACGAGCACCCGCCGAGCACCCGGCCGCGAGCGTAGAGGATGGTCCGGCCGTTCAGCCCGGGGTCGGGCTCGATCCGGTAGCACCAGTCGGTGCGCGGGTTGCCGATGGTGTAGAGGTAGCCGACGGGGATGTCGATCCAGAAGTAGTCGTCCTTGCCCCCCGCCTCGAGCAGCAGCACGCTGGCGTCGGGATCGGCCGACAGCCGGTTGGCGAGTACGCAGCCCGCGGTGCCCGCGCCGACAATCACGTAGTCGTGAATCACGCGGCAATCCTACACGGGCGGATCGACCCGGCCGCCGCCCGGGCGCGAGGGCGGCCGGGGCCGGCGGCGCGGTCCGGCGCGGCGAGCGGGTCGCGCTCGCCGCGCACGGCCCCGATCCCTCAGTCGTAGTCGGCGGCGGCGAGCGAGAAGGCGACGATCTCCTCGTCGTTGCGCATGTAGATGTGCCGGTTCGCGTAGGCCGGGTGCACCCAGCTCACGTTGCGCAGCTCGCGGCGGTTGCCGGGCGGCGACGTCGGGGCGATGAGCGGGGTGCGGCTGATCTCCTCGTAGCCCGTCGGGTGGAGGCGGGCGATGATGAGCTCGCCGCGGTCGTTGTTCATGAAGATGCGGTTGCCGTTCTTCACCATGAAGCCCGACACCCAGCGGCGGCGCTCGACGGTGGCCTCCTGGGTTTCCCAGATGCGCTCGCCGGTGCGTGCGTCGAGGCAGCGGAGCTGTCCGTAGCTGCAGATGCCGTAGATGTAGCCGCCGTCGATGATCGGCGTGGCGAGCACTGCGTGCAGCCCCTCGGTGCGGATCTCGCTGTTGCTCGAGCCCTTCCAGGCGATGGTGGCGTCGGGGCGGTCCTGGTTGAGGGTGAGCATCATCGGGCCGTCGTAGAACGTGCTGAAGAAGAGCTGCGACCCGACCTGGACCGGCACCGCGACGGTCATCGCTCCGCCGACCACGTACGGCTGCCGCCAGTAGACGTCGCCGGTCACCGGATCGAGCGATGCGACCTCCTCCGGGTCCCAGACGATGAGCTGCCGCGCGCCGCCCGCCTCGATGATGATGGGCTGCGCGACGCCGAGATCGGCCTCGGCCGGGAGGGACCGCCAGATCTCCTCTCCCGTCATCTTGTCGAGCGCCACGACCCGCGCGTCGGGCGGGCCGCCGACGAAGCAGATGAGCCGCTCGTCGTCGACCAGGGGAGCGCTGGCGAAGCCCCAGTCGAAGCCCCACCGCATGCGGTCGACGCCGTAGTCCTCGCTGTAGGACTTGCGCCAGAGGATCTCGCCCGTATCGGTCTTGAAGGCCGAGAGCACGCCGTCGCGCCCGAGGACGTACACGCGATCGCCGTCGACAGTCGGCGTCGCGCCGGGGCCGATCTCCCACTGGATGCCGGCGTAGTCGGCGTCCCATTCCTGGACCCACAGCACCTCGCCCGTGGCCTCGTCGAGGGCCAGCGCGCGCTCCGTCCCGCGCATCCCGTCGGTCGGCTCGTAGTCGGTCACGAAGACGCGCCCGTCGGCCACCGCCGGCCCGGCGTAGCCGCGCTTGACCGGCGTCCGCCAGAGCGCCTTCAGCCCCTCCGCGGGGAAGGTCTCCAGGATCCCCGACTCGAGCCAGACGCCGCGGCGGCCCGCGCCCCGGAACTCCGGCCAGTCCTCCGCCGCGGCGATGCCCGCGGCCCCGAGGACGATTGCGACACCTGCGAGCGCGGCGGTCAGCTTGGATGTCATCGGATTCGTCTGCCTCTCACCGGGCCTCGAGCTCGGCGTAGATTGCCTCGATGTTGGCCCGGGCGTGCTCCATCCCGTAGTCGCGGTAGCGCTCCGGCAGCGCGAGCGCCGCCGCCGCCTCGTCCACGCTCCTGCCGGCGTCGTAGGCTGCCTCGACGGCGGCGAGGAAGTCGCGGTTGAAGTCCGCGTACTCCGCCACGTCGTCCCACGTCATCCAGCCCGTCCACGGGCGGCGCCGCCCCTCCTCGCGCCGGCCGCGGCCGGCGTACGTCGAGGGGAACGCGTCGCGGCCGGTGATCACCCGCTCCACGCCCTCGATGCCCGCGACGGCGCGCGCCAGGGTCTCCGGGAACGCCACGCCGCTCCCGCCGTTGTCGCGGTCGATCTCCGGTGCCGCCTTGCCCGGGAACAGGTCGCCCAGGAAGGCGACGCCCTTCTGCGGGAAGACGACGATCGTGTCTCCGCCGGTATGGGCCGGACCGAAGTGGTACAGCTCGATGCGGTCGAGGTCTTCCAGCAGCGCGTGGCGGTCTCCGAAGGTCGTGAGGGTCACTCCGTCCGGCACCGAGTCGGCGAGCGAGGCGGCTGCGCGCTCGTGCGCCACCACCTCCACCAGGTCGGGGTACTCGCTCAGGCTCCCTGCGCTGTCGGGGTGCGGGTGGGTGAGGACGATCGTCGTGACCGGCAGGTCGGTGACGCCGTAGACCGCCTCTCGCACCGCCGGACCCCAGCCGGGGCTCTTCGCGTCGATCAGCACGACGCCGCCGTTGATCTCGTCGATGAGCGCCATGGCGTTGGCGCCGCCGTCCGACAGGTGGTAGAGGGTATCCCTCACGTTGAGGGTGTCGATCCGGACGATGCGCTCCTCCTCCTGCGCCGCGGCTCCGGAGCCGCCGAGCGCAAGAGCCAGCACCGCAACGCTGGCCGCCGCGCGTAGCCGGGTCCCCCGCCTCATGCCGACCTCCTGACAAGGTGAATCCGCCCCTCGGGCGAGAGGGGCGCGTCGACGGCGCGATCATACCGCGCCCCGTGCCCGGTGCGACAAGCTCTCGCCGCGCGGGGCGCCCGGGGTCGGAGCCGCCTGCGGGCCGGGCGTCCTCTGCGCGCGGTGCAATGCAAGGCTGCCTCCGGCGCCGCAGGCGGGCGCGGGGCCCGAGGGTCAGCGTTCGCCGAGGATGCCCCGGCGGGCGACCTCGGCGAGCGGCTTCCGGTGGCTGCGTGCGCCCTCGCGTTCCCGGAGCTCCGCCGGCAGCGCCTCGCGCGGGCCGAGCCGCCCCGCGGCGATGCCGCACATGGCGGCGTACGACTCGCGGTCGACGCCGAGCCGCTCGTGGGCCGCCGGGACGTCGATGCCGGCCATCGCGTGGGTGCAGATGCCGAGCGCGTGCGCCTGCAGGGCCAGCGACATCCAGGCCGCGCCGGCGTCGAACTGCGCGGTGCGCGGCTCGCGGCCGTCCGGGGTCCGGACGTGCGCGAAGAGGAAGCCCAGGAGCGGCGCCTTCGACGCCCACGCGCGGTTGCGCGGGTTGAGGATCGAATCGAAGACCGGCCGATCCGGGCCGTCGGTCTCGTACAGGAAGAGCCATGGCTGCACGTTGGACGACGAGGGCGCCCAGCGCGCGGCTTCGAACAGCGAGGCGATGTCGGCCTCGCTCAGGGGCTCGGGGTCGAACGAGCGCGGCGACCAGCGGTCGATGAAGAGCGGGTCCACGCGGGCCTGCGCGACGCGGGGATTGGCGACTCGGCTCATGGTTCGGTCTGGTGACGATGGCCCGGATCGTATTGGATCCGGGGCGCCCGCGGAGCACCGAACGCGCCCCCGGGGGGCACTGCACACGCCACCCGCGGCATCGCTGCCGAGCTGCACGAGGAGGCCTGCGGCCTCGCCCCGCGCTCCACGACGGACGGCTCCGCCATCGGCGAGCAGCAAGGCCGGGGTGCCCGCGTTCACCGCTGTCGGCCCGACTTGCCGCGCGCCCTTGGAGCGCCGCCGGCCGGCCACCGCGGCTTGCAGGGGCCCGGTCCGCCCACTACGATGGCGCTCGATGGCGTCCTGGCTTGCGTTCGCTCCGGTTGCGGCGTTCGTCATCGCGTGTGCCCTGGGCCTGCTGGTGCTGATGCGGGGTGTGCGACGGAGGCGCCGCGCAGCGGCCGGAGCCCCGCTGCCCGCCGTGCCGTGGGGCATCGCCATGCTGCGCTCGCCCTGGACGGGGGGCTTCTGGCTCCTGTTCGGTCTCATCGGGCTGGTCCTGTGGCGGCCCGCCGTCGGCTGGCAGGCGGAGAGCTCCGCCTACTGGACGGACGGGCGAGTGCCGGCGCTCGACGAGGCGGTGCGCCGCGAGATCGTCGACTGGGCCCGCGACGAGCGCCCGGTCGGGGTGGCGGTAGGTCTGGTTACACCGGACGGAACCGCGCGCGCGACGTTGGGCAGCGCCCGGTTGCCCGGGGGGCCGCCGCTCCGGGAAGCGACGTTCGAGATCGGCTCGATCACGAAGACGCTCACCGGCATCCTGCTGGCGTCGCTCGTCGACCGGGGTGTCGTCAGCCTGGACGACAGGCTGGCGGAGTTGTTGCCGGCCGGCGTCGCCCTGCCGGCGGAACAGCAGTCGATCACCCTCGCCCACCTCGCGACGCACACCGCCGGCCTCCCGAGGACGCCGCCGGGCATGGGCGGGCCTCGAATGCTCCTGCGCATGGTCCTCGGCCTGAATCCCTACGAGGGCTACTCGACGGACCAGCTGTTGCGCTCGCTGGAGGTCACCGATCTGCGCTCCGAGCCGGGGGATCGTTCCGAGTACTCCAACTTCGGCTTCGGCCTGCTCGGGTGGATCCTCGGCCGCGAGGCGGCCATGGGGTATGCGAGCGCCCTCCGGGAGTTCGTCTACGGACCGCTGGGGTTGACGGGCATCGAGATCGGACCGGGCGGAGAGGCCGGGTCGCCGCTGGCCACCGGCTACCGGGTCCGGCAGGCTGCGGGCCCCGTCCGGCTCGGGCTGGTGGCGGAGCCCTGGGACCTGCCGGAGGCGTTCGAGGGCGCCGGGGCGGTGCGGAGCACCCTGGAGGGGATGGTGGGATTCCTCGCCGCCAACATGGGGCAGGGGTCGCACCCGGTCGACACGGCGATCCGGCTGGCGCAGCAGGAGCACTTCCAGGTCTCCCGGCAGCGGGCCATCGGGCTGGCCTGGGTGCGGGACCGCCGCCGCGACATGGGCCAGACCGTGATCTGGCACAACGGCGGCACGGGCGGCTTCCGCAGCTTCCTCGGCTTCACGGAGGACCGGCGCTTCGGCGTAGTGGTGCTGGCGAACGCGCTGGCGTCCGTCGACCCCCTCGGGACGAGGCTCCTGCGGGCGATTGCAGGCGTCCCCGAGTCGGCTCGGAGCACGAACGGGGAGTAGTCGTCGACGGTGACTCGTAGAGCAGGCGGTCGTGGAGTTGCGCGGCGCACGCTCCCGGGGCGGTGGGGCTGAGGCCGGACACGGACCCAGCGACAGGCTGGCGTGGCTACGGTGCCGATGCGGACGTTCGATACGAGACGACCATCGCGGTGACGTCGTCGTGTTGCGCGGCGTTGCCGGTGAACCGCTGCACGGCGGCGAGGACCTGCTGCAGGCGCTCTTCGGCGTCGCCCTCGATCGACGTGACGCAGTCGACGAGGCGATCGTCCCCGAACT